>CAYGPO010000064.1:0-8056 GCA_964351665.1 uncultured Gammaproteobacteria bacterium
ACATCGGAGATGTTCCAGCGCAGGAACTGGTCATCAGCGGCTTCAAGATTCAGGGCAACCGTCCAGCTGCTGCCCAGATCATGGCTCACCAGCAGCTCCGAGTCGTCACCCAAAATGATCAGGGTGCCGGCTTCGGTTTGGAGGATTTTCTGCAGGTTAATGACCCGGGTTTCAGGCTCATTGGAAACCCGGTTAAGGCCGTCCATGGTCTGGAAAGGGTCTTCCCGCTGCCAGCTCACCCCATTGTCGTTGCTGACAACCAACTCTGGATCAAAGGAAGAAAAACCGTTCATCAAATAGATGATTCGTCCGCCTCCCACGTGCAGTCCCCGCTTCGGTGTAGCGCCAAAACCCAGCGGTGCGGTTCGCGCAGTCCAGCTCAGCCCGCCATCGTCACTGGTGTAAAAATTGGTTTCCGGGGGGCTGATACCGCGGCTTTCCGGCGCCACGATTAGCCTGCCTCCGTCTCCGATCACCACGTCCAGCAGGTCAACGTTTTGAGCGGCGGGTACCGGCAACACTTCCCAGGTCAGGCCCAGGTCCGCGCTGGTGATAATTCGGTCGCCATCACCCTGGGTGGCGAACAGACGATCACCGCTGCGACGAAGGGGGGTCAATCCGCTTCTGCCGGTCTGGTCCCGATAATTGGCGCCCTCCACCCAGGTGTTGCCATTGTCCAAGCTGCGCCAAATGGCGCTATTGCCCACCCGGGCCAGCAGTACGTTGCCAACGATGGTCTCCATGCGAAGATCCGGGCCAGGGTCTGCATCGAGTATTTTGCTCCAGGTCTGACCGGCGTCGGAGCTGCGCCAGACCTCATCGCTGTTGCCAACCGCCACAACGCCCTGACCATCAACCCGGCCGACGCTAAAGGCCAGGGGCCTGACGCTGTCATCGGTTTCAGACCACCCGACACCATTGCTGGAGGAAAACGCCGAATCAAACACGCTGAGCAGGCGCGTTCCTACTTGGATCCAGTTCGGATAAACCCGTGACACCTCAGTGCCGTTCCAAATCCGGCCGCCATCAAAGGGGTTAGGGCTCTCAAACACCACCGAACGCTCGTTGCCAATAACGAACACTCCCGGGATGGCGTCGGAGCGGCGAAACTGCTGTGTCTGCATTACGTAGTTGTTATTGATGAAGGTAATGTCGCTGGCGTTCAACGCCTCCTTCACTTCAAAACTCAGGGGCTGCCCATTCAGGTTCATGTTGGCATCAGTCAAGGAATAGCCGTTCCAGGCTGCGCCGTCGGGGCTATCCAAAACCCCCTGAAAGCCTGATGCCACCAGCCGACCGTTGTCCGCAACACTCATGGACTGCAACAGCCCCAGGTTAAAGTTCACCTGCTCCCAGCTATTGCCGGCTCGACGAAAAATCGCGCCACCGATAAAAAAGCCAACGGCTCCATTGGCTTGCACCGTTGAACCATAGGCCAGCAGCTGGCCGTTGGGGGCCAAAAACAAATTGGGTAAATAGATGCCGGGAAAGGCAACCCCATTAAATAGCGCAGCGGGCACGGGAAACTCGCTCACGTTCCAGCTGTCACCATTGTTGGTGCTTGAGAGAATTTGCGTTCGACCGACAAACGGCAAATTGGACTCACCACTGGCGGAAGGTCGCAGACTCAGCAGGGTTGCCACCACGGCGTTACCCGCCACCACCATATCGCTGATGGTGCCAAAGATAGGCTGTCCGCTGGCATCGGTGATCACCTGGTAACGCCAGCTCCCGCCGTCATTGTCACTGAGCATCAACTGGCCGCCAGTACCCGCCGCCAGCCAGCGGCCGCTGGGCGTTTGGACAAAACTGGTGTATTTCAGCCCGGGACTCCCATCACCCCGCACCACAGACCATCGCTCTGCTACGGGCTCCTGGGCCTGCCCTACCGCTGATAGCAGTAGGCACAGAAGCAGCAATAATCCGGTTTTACACCTGCAGCTGACTGATAACGACACGGCGTTTTATCCTTTTTCATCGATGGCAATGGGCTCCGGCAAACCAGTTGCCGGCTTCTACCCATAGATGCGTGAAGAAAGCCAAGTCGGGATCATGAGGCCTCGATTGGCGCAGAATTAGCCTAGAAGTCGGCGTGATTTCAGTCCTTTGGCGGAAAATATTTTTATCAATGATCAATCATTGATTGCTCAAGCAATTATCTTTATACTTGCGCGCTCAACGATTAATCAAAGGCTTCAACATGCCCTCTTCTACCCATAGTCAGAGGCTGATCGCACATCTCAGCATCCAAACCAGGCTGCACAAGCGGCTCAATGGCAGCCTGTCCATCCATGGCATCAGCCTGACCGAATACCTGGTTCTTCGCCAATTGAGCCAGGCGCCCAAGCAGCAGATGCGCCGAGTAGACCTGGCTGACCGCATCGGCCTTAGCGCCTCAGGCATCACCCGGCTGCTCAATCCCATGCAAAAGATTGGGTTGGTTGCCAAGGAGGTCGCGCCACGGGACGCAAGGGTCAGCCTGGTGTCCCTGACCCAGGCCGGGCAAACCATCTTTAGCGAGTCCAGCCTGTCCTTTGACGCCTCGGCGGATCAGCTGTTGTCCGGCCTCAATACAGCGCAGCTACAGGCCATGGATGAAATTTCCCAGGCACTTAGATGACGATGAACTAAGGTCGCGTCGGCCAACACACCAGCTTGGGTGCTCGTTGCCCAGATTCCAGCGGCCGACCCTTAGTGTGATAAAACGTAATTGAAATCAACCCCAGGAGACCCATGCCATGAGCATATTGGAATCGGCAGCCCAGTTTTTTGACGCCTGCGAAACCGGCCAAGGCTGGCAGCGCTGCCGCCAGTGGTGTGTTGAGGCTGCGGGCTTCAGCGCCCAGGCTGATGCGCTGGCTGAAACCACCACCCTGAGAGACTACTGCGATTGGATGCAGAGCCTGCAGGGGCCGATCCCCGACGCTCGCTATGAGATGAAGGCAATGGCGCTGGACGCCCAGCGCAACACCGTGCTGGCCTTTGCCGTCTTTCACGGCACCAATACCGGCGACGGCCCAGTGCCGGCAACGGGCAAATCCTGCGCCTCGGACTACGTTTACGCGATCGTTTTTGAGGGCGACAAAATAAGCCACATGACAAAAATCTGGAACGACGGCATCGCCATGAGGCAGATGGGCTGGGGCTGACCCTCAGCCATTGGCCGGGCTGCGCTACACGCAGATTTGGATTATCAGGGGTCGGGCTCCCGACAGCTCGCCTTGGAAGTGCGTGGGGGCGGCTAACGGATCGGACTAACGACCCCTGGCGGGGTTGCGAAGGCGCCGGGAGAAGGCCAGTGCTCCTGCCACTGGTGGCGGGTTTCCATTAGCTCATTGGACAACAGCAAGGTCGGATCGACGATCCGCATGGGCATTAGCACGCCGTCCAGATGGTCCATCTCGTGCTGAAATACCCGGGCCGCGAAACCATCCAGGGTCTGACTGACAGGCTGCCCATGCTGATCAAGACCGCTAACGCTAATCTGCTGGGGCCGGGCGACCCAGCCCCGTAGGCCCGGCACCGACAAACACCCCTCCCAGGCCCAGCAGTTTCCGCTGCTGGTCTCAATACGGGGATTTACCCAGAATGTCAGAGGCATGGACTGCGCGTCCGGGTAGCGCGAGTTTTCATCAGCAATGCCAAAACAAAATACCCGGGCCGCCCAGCCGATCTGGGGCGCCGCAATGCCAATGCCGCCATAGGCCGACATGGCCTGGGCCAATAGCTCGATACGTTGAGACCACTGGGGCTGGGCAAATTCTTCAGGGCTGACCGCGGGCTGGGGCTGCATTAAAGAGGCCTGCCCCCAGTACACCAATCCAGGTAGCTCCGAGTCCGTCATCGCCAGCTGGCCATGTAGCCCTGGCTGGGGTCATTGCTACCGGCCAGCAGGTCTTTGTAGGTGTCCTCAATAGCCTTTGGGCCCACTCTGGGGGCGACCACCACCGCGGCGCTGGCCACGGGCAGAAAATCCTGCCAGGCCTGGGCCAGGGTTTGCTGAAATCGCGCCGCGCCCCACTCAGCGATTCGCCGGTCTACGTGGCTGGGGGCAAACAGAAACTTCGGCGCCGGTCCGTGCTGAGGGGGTTTGTCGCTGCGCGATTGCCAATGGGAGCCGCCGATGGAACAGCTGTAGGTCAGATGGCTGTCGAAGTGCTGATGGATACCGTCACGCAGGGCGCCGTTGCCGGCGATGTCCACGTAAACCGATGGGCTATCGGGGTCCAACGAATTTACATCCTCGTAAGCACAGACCTGGTCGTAACAGCCCAGACCTTCAGTAAACTCCACGTTACCGCTAGAGGTTAACCCCAGACACGACACCTCAGGCCGCAGCCTCAATCGATGGGCAATGGCCATGGCGGTCTTGCTGGAGGCGCTGGAGATAAGGATCTGGGTCGCGCCAAAAAACGCCTCCTGGGCCAGAAAATCGTCCGCCACAAAGGCGGTGATGAACAGCGGCTTAAACAGCGCCTGCTGAGCCTCAAACTCAGGCTGATATAGCGGGTCCGCAGCGCAGCGGAAGTACTGGTTATACACCCTGGGCAGCGTCTGTCGGTGGGCTGGCGTATCTTCCACCATATAGGCGTTGGTGCTGCCTGGGGTCATTAGCAGGTGGCTGGCCAGGGGCAGAAATCCAAACAGTCTTTCGCCAGGGCTCACATGGTCCACGGCGCTCTCGCGCACCGTGGCAAAGCCCCAAACCGGCAGAATGCCGAAGCCCTCAGGAGCCGGAAAGAACTGCCAGTAGCCAAGGGATGTACCGTGGTCCGCGTAGCTGATGTTGTTGGCGGTGAGAGCGAAGCTGTCCACCTCACAAAGCACCTGGCCCACCGCTACCTCGGGCACACTGCGCTGTTGCCAGCAGGCCTGATCCAACTGATCTTTAGTGATCAACAGCTCGTTCAATGTTGGCATGGTTTTCCATCGGCCAAAAACGGGGGTTTATCTTAGCGTGATGGCGTTTGCGAGGTAAGATAGCGGCCTGCATCAAGGTGTATTAATCATGTCTCTGTCCCGCGACCTGTCCGACGTCGAAGCCCGCATCGTGGGCTGCCTGATTGAAAAAGAAGCCACTACTCCGGAGCAGTATCCGCTAACCCTCAACAGCCTGGTGACGGCCTGTAACCAGAAGTCCAGTCGCCACCCCATTATGAAGCTGGAAGCTGGTCAGGTGGGCCACGCCGTGCGGCAGATGGCGGATCTGCGCTTAATCAGCGAAATTCGCGGTTCCCGGGCCGAGAAGTATCAGCATCATTTCGCGGAAGTGGTGGAAATACTCAAGAAGGAACAGGCGGTGCTTTGCATGCTGTTGCTCAGGGGCCCGCAAACCCCTGGAGAGATTCGCACCCGCTGCCAGCGCATCCATGATTTTGAAGACCTGGACGACGTGCACTTCATTTTGGACCGCCTGATCGATCGCAACCCACCCCTGGTGGTGCGGCTACCCAGGGGGCCCGGTCAAAAAGACGATCGCTATCACCATCTGCTGTGCGGTGAACCTTCCGCTGAAATCCTGGCCAGTGCCACCGCCCCCGTCGCCAGCGCCAGTCGATCGTCACTGGAAGCCAAAGTAGATGAACTGACAGCCCGGGTTGAAGCTCTGGAGCGGCGGCTGGGCGGATTCTCCGAATCGTAGACCAATAAGCTTATTGGCCAGTCGGCAAAGCTTGGGCGAAGCCTATAGCTAAATCCTGCTGGACCGGCATCGTGTGGGGGGTTTTTTGTTTAGCTAATCAGGTTTTGGGCGGGCCCCATGGCGGGCCGCAAGGGGCTTTTGGAACCGGTTAAAAAGCCAGGCTATTGATCGTCGCAGGTCCAGCGCTGGAAACGACGCACGACGATCTGGCTTCCCAGCTCAACCTCGGCTTGCCGAATATACTGGGCCACGGTTAGAGAGTCTGAGCGCACAAAGCGTTGGCTGAGCAGCAGAGAGTCCGCCCGCACCGGCTTTGCGTCGGGCCAGGCTCGCTGCAGCGGCTCCAGGGCCACCTCGGAAATGCCAATAGGGTCCATCGCGGCAATGTGGATCGCCAGATCCCGGGCCAACACGGCAAACTCTTCGGTCCGGGCGGTGAAGTCGTCACTGGTTTCCAGTTCAACCAGGACCCCAATTCGACCGTTGTGCACGTAACTTTCGATATATCGATACATGGCCTAATTGTGGCGCGATTGCGCGGTCTGGCGCAACCGGGGGCGGCGATTTTTCAGTCGCGGCCGGTTCCCCCACCCGCGCCATCAACCAGGTCAGTTTCAACCTCCAGCAGCAGTTCGGCCAGATCTTTTAAGCGCTTTTTCCCCAGGCGCTTTTCAAGCTCAGCGTAAATTCCTGAGGAATGGGGTGCTACGGCCTTAAACAGGCGCTGTCCTTTGGGGGTAATCTGCACCTGGGCCCGGCGCTGATCTATTCGCTGAGCCCGCCGCTTAACCAGCCCTTTATTCACCAGGCCGCGCAGTATCCGCGACAGGCTCGGCGGCAGAATCACCGCCTCTCTGGCAAGCCCGGTTACGGTGATCTCAGCGTTTTCCATCAGCACCCGCAGCACCCGCCACTGCTGTTCTGTCAGGCTGTGTTCGTGAAGCATGGGCCGAAACTCGGCCATAAATGCCTCCCGCGCCCGCAGCAGGGCCATGGGCAACGACATGGCCAGGGGCCGCAGCTTGACCTCCTCGTCATCGTGATTACTGGATATTTCCACCATTGACCTCCCCCGAAAGCTGTTTCAACCCATTAACACTCTTAAAGCGCTGGCAATATCTGACAACGAACCTCACCAAAGCCCACCCGCACACCGCCGCTAAGACCGTGCCCGCGCAGGATGACCGTGTCTCCGTCTTCGATGAACTTTCGCTCGCTGCCGTCATTGAGCGGTATGGTCTTACTGCCGGCCCAGGAAAGCTCCAGCATGGATCCATAGGAACTGGGGTCCGAGCCACTAATCGTGCCTGAGGCGAGCATGTCAGCGGCGTTGATATTGCAGCCGTTGACGGTGTGATGGGCAAGCTGCTGGCGCATGGACCAATACAAATACTTAAAATTGGATTGGCTGACCCGGGTCTCAACGCCCCCAGGGGTTTCAATAAACACTTCCAGCGCCACATCATAATGGCTGTCAGCGGGTTGCTGCAGGTAGGGCAATACCGGTGGGTCTTGCGCCGGACTGGCGGATCGAAAGGGTTCAAGGGCATCCAGAGTCACCACCCAGGGTGACACGCTGGAGCCGAAGTTTTTGCCCAGGAACGGTCCCAGGGGCACGTATTCAAAGGCCTGAATATCCCTGGCTGACCAATCGTTGAACAGCATAAGTCCAAAGATGTAATCGTCTGCCTCTGCCACCGAGATGGAGTGACCCAGGGGCTTGCCTTCAAAGGTCAGAAAGGCCATCTCCAGCTCAAAGTCCAGGCGGGTGCTGGGGCCAAAAACCGGCTCCTGGGCATCCGGGGGCTTGCGCTGTCCTTTGGGCCGGTGCAGGGGCACGCCGGAGGCTACGATGCTGGAAGCCCGGCCGTGGTAGCCCACTGGCAGCCGCTTCCAGTTGGGTAGCAAGGCGTTGTCTGGGTCTCTAAACATACAGCCAACGTTAAAGGCGTGCTGTTCGCTGGCGTAAAAATCCGTGTAGTCGCGAACCGTCACCGGCAGCAACAGCTCAATCTCGCTGATTGGCAGCAAGGCGGCGCTACGAGCCTCAGGGTTGTCGCGCAGTTCTGGGTTGTCGGCGCTTAACAGATCAGATATCCGCTGGCGCAGCGCACGCATCCCAGCCTTGCCAGCGGCGCTGATCAGGGGGTTTAGATCCCGGGCCTGATAGTAGCTACTGGGGTAGCCCAATGCTGACAGCATGCCCTGGTCCGACAAGACCGCCAGATCCAGCGCGTGGTCACCAATAGCCACTGCGGCACGTGGCAATTTGCCGGGGGGCGCAATAATACCGAAGGGTAAATTCTGGATCGGGAAATCACTGTCAGGTGGTACGTCCACCCAGCTGGTCAGGTCCGGATTGTTGGCGGCAATGCTCAAATCGTCTCCCCTTATCGATGCCGCTTATGATAACCG
>CAYGPO010000064.1:8156-26631 GCA_964351665.1 uncultured Gammaproteobacteria bacterium
TTATCCAACGCATCGGCGTTGGGATCTGGCTGATCGCCGGCCCAGGCCTGGGTATTGAGGGCAAAGTAATCACAGAAATTAGCTAACTGCTGGCTGGATGGCGGCTCAGCGCGCTCTTCGGCGCACCACTGCTGACGATGAGGTTGGTAGTGCAGACACATCCGGCAGCAGTGCATTTGCGCTGAGCAGTGGCGACATTCTTCACGTCGAGACAGGGGCAAGATGAGGCCACTCAGTGGCTTGCCACACTGATAACAGGGAATTTCCATGGCTCGCGACTCCTGTCTGGCTGGATTCACCGAAGTGATGGGTTCAAACTGTCACCTTACCGTTACTCGACAAACTCTGGAATTGTTCATGGCCACGATTTCCCAACAGGATTTTATTCAAAGTGTTGCCGATGCGCTGCAGCACATCTCCTACTACCACCCCAAAGACTATATTCAAAATTTGGCCAAAGCCTATGAGATGGAGCAATCCCAGGCTGCCAAAGACGCCATGGCGCAAATTTTGATTAATTCCCGGCTCTGCGCCGAGGGAAAACGGCCAATCTGTCAGGACACAGGTATCGTCACGGTGTTCGTAAAAATTGGCATGAACGCCCGCTGGGATGCCACCGATACCGTAACAGAGATGGTCAATGAGGGGGTGCGCCAGGCCTATTTACATCCCGACAATAAACTTCGCGCCTCTATCCTGGCTGATCCCGCCGGCGCGCGGACCAACACCGGTGACAATACTCCGGCGGTGGTGCATATCGACATGGTGCCCGGGGATACCGTCGACGTAACGGTGGCGGCTAAAGGCGGCGGCTCTGAGAACAAGGCTAAATTTGTCATGCTCAACCCCTCGGATGACATTGTGGAGTGGGTGCTGAAAACCGTGCCAACCATGGGCGCTGGCTGGTGTCCGCCGGGCATGCTGGGTATAGGCATTGGCGGGACGGCAGAAAAAGCCATGGTGCTGGCCAAGGAATCCCTGATGGATCCCATCGATATGCCAGAACTGAAGGCCCGGGGCCCGCGCAATCGGGTCGAAGAGCTTCGCATCGAGATTTTTGACAAGGTCAATGCGCTGGGTATTGGGGCCCAGGGTCTGGGCGGTTTGACCACCGTGCTGGACGTGAAAATCTTTGACTACCCAACCCATGCGGCGTCCAAGCCGGTGGCCCTTATCCCCAACTGTGCCGCCACCCGGCACGCACACTTTGTGTTGGACGGCAGCGGCCCCGCCAGCCTGGCTGTTCCCAGCCTTTCTGATTGGCCCCAGGTGGTTTGGGAAGCCGGCGACAGTGCCCGGCGGATCAACCTTGATGAGCTCACTCGCGATAGCGTCAAAGACTTTAAACCCGGCGAAACCCTGCTGCTCAGCGGCACCCTGCTGACCGGCCGGGACGCGGCCCATAAGCGGCTGATCGACATGCTGAACAAGGGCGAGCCGCTGCCGGTGGATTTCACCAATAAGATGATTTACTACGTGGGGCCGGTAGACGCTGTGCGGGACGAAGCGGTAGGACCCGCCGGACCCACCACCGCCACCCGTATGGATAAATTCACCGACCAGCTGCTGGCCAGCACAGGGCTGGTAGGCATGATTGGCAAAGCCGAACGCGGCCCTGCCGCCATTGAATCCATTTCCCAGCATGGCGCGGTCTACCTGATCGCAGTGGGTGGAGCGGCCTATCTGGTCTCAAAAGCCATCCGAAAATCCACCGTCGTTGCCTTTCCAGAATTGGGCATGGAGGCCATTCATGAATTTGTGGTGGAAGACATGCCGGTGATGGTTGCGGTGGATACCAAGGGTGAATCGGTGCACACCAGCGGCCCTAAAAAGTGGCAGTCAAAAATTGCCGGTATTCCGGTTGTAGTTGAAAGCTAAGACCATTGGGGTTTGATAGCGGGCTAGGCGCCAGAGGTTCGGTACAAGATGAAAAAGGAGAAGGACCGGGCAAAGCTTGGCGGGGGTTGTCTTGGACTTTTTGGCGGGGTGTTTGTTCTGGGAGGCCTGATCCCGGGCTGGTTTGCGGCCTCGCTGCTGCTTAATGCCTGGCAAGCCAGCAGCTGGAAGGCAACTCCGGCCACCCTCACCGAAATCACCCTGGACCGATCAAAGTCAGGCGATAGCGGCTATACCTACTCCCTGGAAGGCCAGTTTCGCTATGAGTTTGACGGTGACTACTACACCTCCAATCAGCTGGATTTTGACACCGGCAAGGACAACATCGGCGACTATCATCAGACCACCTATGACCGCCTGCGGCCTAAAACAAACCAGCGTGATGCAGTCACTGCTTACGTAAACCCCGACGATCCCTCCCAAGCAGTTCTGATCCCAGGCGTTCGCTGGACCATGGTAGCTTTTCTGACCGCGTTTATGCTGGTGTTTGGCGGCGTCGGGGCTCTGATCATTGTGCTGGGCGTGGTTGGCGCGCGTAAAGATAAGGCCCGGGAGCTGCTAAAGCAGGTCCATCCAGAACAGCCCTGGCGCTGGGACCCACAGTGGGACAGCAACGAAATCCCCTGCTCGGGAAAAACCGCCATGGTGGTAACCGTTAGCTTCGCCGTGCTGTGGAACTTGCTCAGCTCCTTTGTTTGGTTTGTGATTCCCGGCGCGATTGAGGAGGGCAACTACAAAGTGCTGCTCGCTGGTATTTTTCCGGCTATTGGCCTTGCTTTGGGCTTTTACGCAGCATCCCAGTATCGTCGCTGGAAACGCTACGGACGCACCGTTCTGGTTCTCGAGCAACGGCCGGTGCGGGTCGGTGGGTCACTAACAGGGTATCTAAAAGTCAGCCCGGCGTTGGCCGCGGATCAGGTTTCACTAACTTTGTCGTGCCTGAAAATCACCACCAGCGGCTCAGGCAAAAACCGTCGAACCCATCAGGACGTGCTGTTTCAGGACATGGGCAAATCCGCCGCCCTGTCAGCCCCCGGCTATCGGCGGGTGGCGGTGAACTTTCCCCTGCCCGCCGACGGCAAGATCACCGACCTTTCCAACAGCCGAAGCAAAATCCGCTGGCAGCTGGAAGCCAAAGCCCGGGTGGCGGGGCCTGATCTAAAAGCGACCTTTGAGGTGCCGGTATTTGAAGCCGATTTGCTTGATCCCCTGAAAAACCTGGGGCAGATCAATCAGCCCGAGCCGGTTCAAGTTGATTCTGCCATGGCGCTGAGCGCAGACCTGGCCGACACCGGGGTGGTGATGGATTATCGCGGTGGCGGGCTGAGGTACTACTTTCCGCCGGCGAGGCATTTAGCCATGGGCAGCTCATTTAGCATTTTTGGATCGCTGGCCTGTAGCGCGGCGGTATTTGGCTGGCACAGCGGCGAATTTCCGCTGTTGGTCAATCTAGGTCTTGGCGCCTTTGGCGCGGTGTTTTTATTCAGTGGCCTGCACATACTGCTTTGGCGCAGCGAGCTGCGAACCCAGATCGGCCAGCTATCGGTGCGCAGCGGTTGGCGGCTGGGAGCGGAGCGACGATACCGGGCTTCCCAGATCCAGGAGTTTGTTGTGCGGGGTAATTTACAGGTGGGAACAACCCAGTACTATCAGCTCGCCATCAAAACCGATGACGGGAAAAAACAGGTGCTGGCAGGAGGGCTGAACGGCAAGCGCAATACCGACGCCCTGGTGGATCAGCTCTGCGATGCCATCGGTTTCCGTCAGACCTGATTGCTGAGGGCAAAAAAAACCAGCAGCGGGAGCTGCTGGTTTTTTATTTCTTTCAGGTGTACGTCAGAGAGCTTTGTTGGCAGCCATGGCTTTGGCCAGCTCGTCCAGGCGCTCCTGCTCCTTGGTGATGAAGTTGACCCAGGAAGAGGCCATCTTGTTAGTGCTATCACCACCGCTGACTTTCAAAAACACCTTGCGGGCTTCTTCGAGCCTGTCCTGCTCATACAGTGCCATGCCCAGAGTAATCTGGGCCTCGGAGGCCTTATTCAGACCCCGCCTCAGCGCTTCCCTGGCCGCCTCTTCCGACTCCTTAAACCGGTCCAGGTTGAACAGGGAGTTGGACAGGTGCATGTACAGCTCACCGTCATCGTCTAACTTGGCTGCAGCCCGTAGGGGCTCTATGGACTTTTGATCTTCCTGGGCCACAACGTAGGCCTGGGACAAAAGCCGCAGGTTATTGACGTTTTTCTCCACGTGGCCTTTCTTGATGCCGTCTTCCAGCACCAGCGCCGCCTTGTAAGGAATTTCATCCTGAATCAGAAGCTGGGCCAGATTGGTGTACTCCGCGCCCCGGGAGAAAAAGCCTTGCTTGTAAGCCAGATCTAACACGATCAGCTGCTTTTCCTGATCGTCCAGTTCACCAAACATGCCAGCAAGCTGCATCCAGTAATCTTTACGCGGATACAGTCGAATTAGCTTTTCCAGCACTTTGGCAGTGTTGTCGTAGTCTTCCAGTTCGTAATACAGCACGCGTAGCAGGGAATACCAGTTTTCCTCGGCCTTACCGTCTTTCTCCTCAGACAGCTGGATGGCTTTGTTCATGGGAACCAAAGCTTCGCGGTATTTTTCCTGGGAATATCGAGCTTGCCCCAGCATCACATAGGCCCGGGGATTGGGGTTCTCTACCAGCTTGAACCAGTCCACCAGCATGGATTCAGCCTTGACATAGTTTTCCTGCACAAAATAGAGCTGGGCCAGGCTGTAACGGGTTGAAAGCGCCATGGCTTCCGGCAGATCCGGCTGTCTCAGCACCGTTTCATAGGCTCTGGTAGCGCCGGCGTAATCTTCTTTGGAGTAGTAGATAAAGGCGTAGAAGTTGTACAGCTGAGCGGTTTCATAGGAGGTCAGATTTTTGATCCCTTCCACCGCCTTCAGTTCCTTCTCAGCTGTGGCGTAATCATCAGCCTCCGCAGCTTCCTGGGCTGCAGAAAGGTGCTTGTAAACCGCTTCACGCATGGTTTGCGCGCGCTTGGTTTCACGTCCTTCAAGCTTGCTTTTCTCTTCTTCCTCCTGGGCAAAAACGGTGCTGGCCAGGCCAGACCACTGGCTAGACCACTGGCTCAGGGGGCTGGCACCTGCCATGGGCGCTGCCAGCAACGCCAGGGCAGCTGCGATGGAGGTTTTTAGAGACGCTTTTGCAACTGTCATATTACGCTCCAAGGGCTAGTGCCCCGTCAGTCCTCAAGTTCAAATCGAATCAAATTCTGTACGCCAGGTACGGCGATGGGTTCCCCGTCCACCACCCGCGGCTTGTACTTAAACTTTGACGCCGCCTGGATGGCTGCGCGGTCAAAGATATTGGGGGGATCGGCTTCAATCACCACGGCATTTTCCACGGTACCCAAGCGGGTCACCGTGAACTCCAGCAGCACATAGCCTTCGATGCCTCGCTCAAGAGCGCGTCGAGGATAAACCGGGTTGACTTTCACGATGGGCAAATACTCCCCGTCAGCGCCGGAGAAACCCAGGCCAATGTTCATGCTGGCGTTGGGGTCAATGCTGACCGGCGAGATGCCGATGGAATCCATGGACATGTCCATGTTGTCCATCTGGGGCTGGGGCATATCCGGCGGAGGCTGATCGGGCTGAGCCGGCTTTTTCGGCTTGGGTTTTTTGCGCTCGACGGTTTCGTCGCGCTTCACTCGCACGAAGTCGACAATCCGGCCAGTGCGGCTTTCGGTGGTTGCATCGCCACCAATGGCGATCAACAGCTGCATCAAAAACAGCAGCCCGAAGGTTACGCCCATCGCCATCATTAACGCCGTTCCTGCTCTTGCCAGCATAACTGCTACCTCGTCGTCTTAAACTGCCCCGAACTACTGTTCGTTGGCAGCGATAGATACGTTAAACACACCGGCCTGCCGTGCCGAATCCATCACCCCAACCAGGGTTTTGGTCTGAGACAATTCGTCAGCCTGGATGATAACGGCGCCCTGGGGGTTCTCCGCATGCATCCGCTCGATATTGGCTCGCACCGACCGCGGGTCAACCCGGCGACGGTCAATCCAGATTTCGTTACGCTCGTTAATCGCCACAAGAATGTTGGCGTTTTCCTGCACCACGGCGGTGGGGGCATCGGGTCGGTTTACATCAATGCCGGATTCCTTAACGAACGTCGCTGTCACAATAAAGAAAATCAGCATGATAAAAACCACGTCCAGCATCGGCGTCAGGTTGATCTCTGACTCTTCCTCTTGCTGTGCCACCATTTGCATCATTTGACGCATATCATCACCTCTGAGTTCATCAACGGCCAAGTACCGCAGATGGGGTTAACGGTTTATGTTGTCGGGCTGCAAGCCTCAATCCTTCGACGGAACTGCCGCCGAATAAACGGGTTCTCCAACCCAGGCTCGCCACCGGGCGCCTGCCCGGTGATCTGCTCCGTGTTGCTTAGCTGTGAGACGCAACTTCGTCTTCGAACTGGCCCGATAGCTGAGCTGCCTGGCGTTCCAGGTAGATGCTGGGAAACAGTCCGGAGATGGCCGCCACCATGCCCGCCATGGTCGGTACCGTGGCTTTGGATACGCCTGCGGCCATGGAACGGGCGTTGCCGGTTCCGGACACAGCCATCACCTCAAAAACCTCAATCATTCCGGTTACCGTACCCAGCAATCCCAGCAGCGGACACAAGGCCACACAGGTCTTAATGACGTCGATACCTTTGCGTGCGTTCCAATCCACCTCAGCAACCAGTGAGTGGCGCATTTGATGTGCACCCCAGCTGGTGTGATCGGTGCGCTTGTTCCAAACGCTGGCCATGGCAGAGGCCTCTGCCTTCAGCCGGGTCTTCAGGTACAGCCAGCGCTCAAGGATGAGCGCCCACATGAAGAACACCAGCAGCGTGATGAGGACGAGTACGCCCCCACCCAGCTCAAGGAAGTCGCGGACCGCCTCGAGTGCTTCCTGAATCTGAAAGAGCATCAGGATTGGCCTACTTGTTGCCGCGTTCGATATGCGACGCGACCAGTCCGGCACTCTGTTCCTGCAGCACGTGAAGAATCCGCTTGCTGCGGCCCGCCACGATGGTGTGCAGCAGAACCATGGGGATGGCGACAACCAGACCCAGCACGGTGGTTACCAGTGCCTGGGAAATACCGCCGGCCATCAGCTTCGGATCACCGGTACCGAACAGGGTAATGGCCTGGAAGGTTTTGATCATACCGGTCACCGTACCCAGCAGACCCATCAGCGGTGCAACCACAAAGATGATCTTGAGGAAGGTGACGCCGCGCTGCAGTGCAGGCATTTCTTTCAGTATCGCTTCGCCCAGGCGCATTTCAATGGCTTCGGTATCCAGGCTCGGGTTGTCCTGGTAGACCTTGACCACACGACCCAGCGGGTTGTTGGTGCTGATAGTGTCGCTTTTGATCTGCTTGGACACTTTGCCGGAGGTGATGGTCAGGGTGATCAGTCGCTCAAGGGCAATCAGCAGGCCGATAGCTCCCAGGGCCAAAATCAGATAACCCACCAGTTGACCTTGCTGCACCTGCTCCATGGTGCTGGGCGCCTGAATCAGGTTAGCCAGCAGGGATCCGCGGGTGGGGTCAAGGGCAAACAGGGTCAGGCCTGACTGGGCACCGGCAAGGGCCGAGGTGGTGCTGACATAGCGGGACTGGGGCTGACGAGTCAGCTCAACCACGTTGCCAGTCTCAGGCACAAAGCGCAGGTAAGCGCCATCGGAAGCCAGGTTGAAGGGTCCAATACGAAGCACTTCACGCTGAGCTTTTTCGCCGTCAGGTGCAGTCACCTCGGTGGTGAATCTAGCCACCTCGCCGGTGGCGGTCATCTCCTGCTGAATCAGGAACCAAAGACGCTCCATTTCTGCAATCGACGCCAGCTGGGAAGAGGTACCCATCTTCTTAGCCAGATCGGTCAGGAACTGAGACCGGTCGGGGTATTGGGCGCTGGTGATGGAGGACTCCAGGTTGCCGCGAGTATCACCGGCCACCTGCTGCAGCACGCCGAACAGCTCTTTCAGCGAGCCCAGTCGCTTATCCAGGGCGTCTTGCTTTTCAACGATGAGGGTTTCGTTGGCTTCGAAGGCGTCCTCCAGTCGCTTACTGGTGGCTTCCAGGTTTGAACGCTCGGTGCGAGCCTGACTCAGCAGCTGCTGCTGCTGACCCCGAGCCTGCTGGAACCGCTGTTCACGTTCCCGATTGGCGGCGGCGTCCGATGAGCGACCCTGCTCTACGGCCCGAAGCAGTTCAGACAGTGTCTGGGCTTCCTGGGCTGAAGAAGTGCTGGCCAGGCCGCAAAACATTATTGCAATGAGTAGTTTTCTCATGATCAGTTACTCTCCGGTGCGGCGATGGGCAGCGTCAGCAGATCTGGTGCCGTCTGCTTGCGAGCTATGCGAAGACCATCGCGAATCTGGCCTCGAGCGTCGGAACCAACGGCGGTCCAGCTTCCGCTTTGCTTGTCCCAGGCTCCAGAAAATTGGGTGTCCAGGGTTTGATAGTAAAGACCAATGCGACCTACCCGCAGATAGTCCACCTCACGCTCTGCGCCGTCGACCTGCTGGGCGCCCACGTAAGCTTCGATGGTTCGACCGTAGTCATTCTCGATTTGGAATGCCTCCAGCACCCGTCGGAACTTCTCAGCCGGGGTCACGTCGGATCGATCCATCATTGCGCGAAGGTTGGCGACTCGCTCGGTACGCTCTTCGGTAAGGAATGGCACATCCAGCCGAATAAAATCTTCCAGACCGTCAATCATCCGGACCATCAGCGGAACCACCTGACGCTCCACCACGGTGACCTGATCCATGGATTCGTCGATTTGGCGAATTTCACGGTTCTGCGCGTCAACCTGAGTCTGCAGTAGCTGATTGTAAACCTTCAGCCCGTCGTTCTCTTTCAACACCGCCTTGTAATCGCCGGTGATATCACGGGTTTGATCGACGATGCCGTCGACGCGGTCCTGGGAAGCCTGAGAGGCGGAATTCCCTTGGTTTTGTGCGCCGATGAGATCTGACAGGTTCTGGGAACCTGCTGAGGCTACATACAGGCATGCTGTCACCGCGACGAGTGCCGCGTTGCGTACTTTCATTGTACCCCTCCGTACTATATTTTGATTTTTTGCGAGCCGATGCCGCTGGTTTGTTTATTTAGCGACACACTCACAAAATAACGCAAGGCATCGCACCGGGCTGCCAGTTATACCGTGAATCACCCCGAGATAGAAGGGAGATTTACGATGTATTTTACAAATCAACTTAGCATATTCATTGAATTTGATGCACGGTACCCCATGTTATGGCGATATCCGCATCCTACTGAGATTTACCCATGAATCCCGAACAGCTCGACCTCCAAATGGACCCGGAGAATTTGTACCGGGAAGACGTCTTCAGCGATCAGAAGCTAGGCACAATTCGCCAGCTCACGCCGGTCGACAGCGCCGGCCAGCCTGACCCTGATCGGGACACCCAGTTCATTGGCGCCGCCCAGCTGATGACCCCAGCGGGCCCACTGCCGCTGAATTTCCTGATCGAGGCCGATAGCCTGGCCGGCGCCGTGGAAGCCTTTGGTTTACATGCCCAGCAGGCGCTGGATCAGACCATGGAAGAACTCAAGGAGATGCGTCGCCAACAGTCCTCCGGCATCGTTGTTCCCCAGGGTGATCCCATGGGTGGCCTGCCTGGTGGTGGCAAGATTCAGATCCCCTAACGAGATCTCTTGAAGGGCTGCTAGCCCGCATGTAGGCTTGGTGCAGTCGAACTTCGAGCTGCTATCGGTGGCGCACCCAAGTCCCACCACCTGCGCCAAACAAGCCGCGCCGCCGTCACTCCGGCGGCGGCCTTTGAAAGCATCCGGCCGCCGAGCCGATCTCCTGTAGCACACCAACCCGCAACAGGAACGGCTATGACCCCTTGGCTTTTCGCCCTGCTCATCGCGCCCCAGCTTGCCGCTATCAAGCCCGCTGATAGCGCCCAGGTGCTGGACAGCGGTGAGCGCAAAGTTCATCTGCTGGAACTATTTACCTCGGAAGGCTGCAGCAGCTGTCCGCCGGCAGACCGATGGCTGCAAGGCCACCTGGAAGACCCGGCCCTGTGGACCGAGGTTGTGCCCTTAGCCTTCCATGTGGACTACTGGGACTACCTGGGTTGGCGCGACCCTTTTGCCCACCCAGAACATACTGCCCGGCAGCGCCACTACGCTCAGCAGGGCCACACTTCCGGCGTCTACACGCCGGGATTTTTTGTCGACGGGCGGGAGTGGCGAGGGTTTTTTCAGCGCCGGCAACTCACTCTGGACAGGCCGGCCGCACCCCGTTTGCGCAGCACCATAAACCAGGGAACCGTTGCCGTTGAGCTGGACACAACAAACCTGCAGCAACCGGTAGTCAGCGTCGCTATCTTAGGATTCGGCCTGCAAACCCAAGTACCCCGGGGAGAGAATCGAGGTCGGCGCCTGGCCCATGATTTTGTTGTGCTGGGAATGCAAAGCCAGCCCCTGACGCTCACCGATATTGGCTACCAGGCAACGGTCAAATTACCCGACAGCCGTCGCCCGACGGGACGTCAGGCCCTGGCCATCTGGGTCAGTGATGATTCCCAGCAAACCGTGCAGGCCGTCGGTGGCTGGCTCAACCCGGTAACCCAAAGCCCACCCTGAAGACCGGCCTGCACTGTTTCGCAGGCCAACCAACCCCCTCACCCTAAACCCGCAACAAAGCCGTCTCGGCAAGCCCCACCAGCAGGGTACAATCGGGCTATGTGGACCGATAAAAAACTCGCCGAACTACCGCTGGAAAACGATTTTCGTCAGCGTGGCGTCAACATGACGCGGCTGGAAACCTTCACCGATGCAGCCTTCGCCTTCGCCCTTACGCTGCTGGTGATCTCTTTCGATAACGTACCCACCAACGTCCAGGAACTGCAGCAGGCGCTGAAAAACATCCCGGCGTTTGCGGTGAGTTTCTCCCTGATTTCCATGTTTTGGTACGGCCATCATAAGTGGAGCCGGCGCTTCGGACTGGACGACATGACCACGGTGGTGCTGACGCTGATTTTTGTCTTTATCACCCTGGTGTTTGTGTTCCCTCTAAGGCTGATGTCTTCAGCGCTGCTGGCTTGGATGAGCCAGGGCTGGATTCCCTTTGAACTGGGTGACTACACTGCGGACCGGGTGGCCTTTGTGTTTGTGGTCTACGGCGTTGGCTTTGCTTCCATGTCCAGCATGCTTTGCTTGCTCTATCGCCATGCCCTGCGCACTACCGAACTGAACCTGAACGTGGACGAGCAGTTTACCGCCAGGGCGGAAATGCAGGCCTGGATGATCATCACCGGCACCGGCGTCCTTTCCACCCTCATCGCCCTGCTGGCGCCCCACCCATTCCAACCCGCTGCCGGCTGGGCCTATGCCATGCTCGGTATTGTGATGCCTTTGTTTTCCCGGTGGAAAAATCGCCAGTACGACGACATAGCCTCCACCCGCAGCACTTAACAAACCACTGCAGCGGCAGTGGCTAGTGGACCGGGCTTGATTGCGCCGGCCAACGCCAGATGGCAGGATATCGGCCTGCTTTCGACAGGTTGCCCCATGCGATCACTGTCCGGCCTGGACGCCGCCTTTATTTACCTGGAAAACGCCCGATCCCCCATGCACATTGGCGGCGTTTATCTGCTTGACGCCGCCGATGCCCCGGCGGGTTTTGGCTATGAACATTTTTGCCGGCATATAAAGAGCCGGCTGGCCCTGGCACCCATGCTGAGAGAGCGGCTGCTGGAAGTGCCGCTGCACATGACCCACCCCCAGTGGATCCGAGATCCCGATTTTGAGCTTTCTTTCCACCTGCCCCACTGGGCCCTGCCGGCACCCGGCGGTATAGAAGAACTCCGGGAAATGGCAGCCCAGAGCTTTTCCCGACCCCTCAACCGTAGCCGCCCGCTATGGGAATTGGCCTTTGTCGAAGGGGTAGATGGGTTTCCCGGCCTGGCAGCAGGATCCTGGGCCATGATCAGCAAGGTGCACCACGCCGCTATTGATGGCGGCTCAGGGGCTGAGCTGATGGGCGTGCTGATGGACCTGGACCGAAAGCCCCGGGCAATACCCATCGACGATGACTGGCAACCCGAAGAAGTTCCCAGCACCGCAAGGCTGGCGCTCAACGCCGCGGCCCGGCTGGGCTGGAAGGCCCGCACCCTGCCAGGATTGATGAAAGAGGTTGGCAGCGGCGCGGCGCGGCTTTACGGCGTTTCCCGGGTGAAAAAACTTCGCCCACCCACGCTGCCGCTGAGCGCCCCCCAAAGCCGCTTTAACGCCCCGGTGTCAGCGCGGCGGACCTTTTGGGCGGTGGATTTGTCCCTGGACAGAATCAAAGCCATTAAACGCGCTGCCAAAGGCACGACCGTTAATGATGTGGTGCTGGCTGTCTGCTCCGGCGGGCTGCGAGCCTATCTTGAAGAGAAAGACGATTTGCCAGGCAAATCCCTGGTAGCCATGGCGCCGATTTCGGTGCGGGCCAAAAATCAGCGCGGTAGCGGCGGCAACCAGGTGTCCGCCATGCTGGTCGGGCTGGCCACAGATCAGCAAGACCCAATCAGGAGGCTGCATCAGATCCACGCCAACGCCAGCAGTTCCAAAGCCTATTCCGGCGCGCTGCCGGCCCATAAGCTGATTGAACTGATCCCCACCCAAACCGCTGCCCTGGCAGCCAGGCTGTATTCCCGCACCAGCCTGGGTGACGGCCGGCGGCCATTTTTTAACCTGGTTATCACCAACGTGCCCGGTCCCCAGCAGCCACTTTACCTGGGCGGCGCCAGGGTCTTGGGCAGCTACGGGACAGCGCCATTGATCGATGGGCTGGGCCTGATTCTGGTAATCTTCAGCTATGCGGGCAGGCTGTCCATTGGGATTACCTCCTGCGCCAGCATCGTGCCGGACCCGGAACGTCTGGGCCTGATGCTGGAACGCTCATTGGAAGAGCTGGAAACTGCGCTGGAACTCTCGCTGGTACCGCCGCCGGAAACCCATGCCAACGGCGGTAGGGATGATGCCCAGGCGACTGCTGGCGACTCGTCCTTGGCGGGTCAGCTGGCAAGAGCCAAGCGCTGCGCAGACCAGCTGGAAAATTATCTGAAGGAACAGTCATGACTCGCAAGGTTAAACCTTCCACCAATACTCAGCCGCCATCGCTGATATTGCTGGCGATGGAAGGCAGGGTGGCGCTGGATGCCGCCACCATGGCACCGATGTTTGCTTTACGCCGATTTCTACCCAAAGGCGATGGCCACCCGGTGCTGTTTCTGCCCGGCTTTTTGACCAGTTCCAGTGCCACCTGGCCGCTGCGCCGGTATTTCGCTGGCCTGGGCTACGCCAGCCATCGCTGGAAGCTGGGGACTAACCTTGGCTACTCCGCGGAACTGCGTGGAAAAATTGGCGACCGAATTGCCAACCTGCACCGCAGGTACGAAAAAAAGGTCAGCGTTGTAGGTTGGAGCCTTGGTGGGATTTACGCCCGGGAGCTGGCCAGGGACATGCCGGAAAGCGTGCGTCAGGTGATCACCATGGGCAGCCCGTTTCGCGGCAGCCCGGAAACCACCAACATTCTGCGCCTGTATAACTATGTCACCCAGAACTCCCTGGACAACGACCGGGAGCTGCTGGACGGCATCGCCACGCCGCCGCCGGTTCCCACCACTGCGCTTTACACCTGCACCGACGGTATTGTGGCCTGGCAGGGCACAGTGGAGAATTCCAACCGCTCCGACGTACAGAATATCCACGTTGGCGGCCCCCACGTTGGTTTGGGCTTTAACGCCCGGGCGCTGATTGCACTGGCCGACCGACTGGCCCAGCCGGAAGACAACTGGCAGCGGTTCAGACCCCGGGGCATGATGAAGCTGTTGTTTCAGTCGCCTTATCCCGAGTGGCTGGTGGGACCGCCGGAACCTGACTGGGTGGGCTAGTGGGAGCAATCCTCAGAACCCCCGACGATGCCTTTGCTGACCTGCCCGGCTATCGGTTCCAGCCCCGTTATCTGACGCTGGATGACCCGAATCTGGGAGAGCTGCGAATCCACTATCTGGATGAAGGCTCTGGCCCGCTGGTGCTGCTGCTCCATGGCGAGCCTTCCTGGAGCTATTTATACCGAAAAATGATTCCGCCCCTGAGCGCCGCCGGATTTCGCTGCGTGGCGCCAGATCTGGTGGGCTTTGGTCGCTCGGACAAGCCCGCCCGGCGCCAGGACTATTCTTACGCCAACCATTTAAGATGGCTGGGCCAGACCATCGCCCAGCTGGAACTGACGGACATTCATCTATTTTGCCAGGACTGGGGAGGCCTGCTGGGGCTCAGACTGGTAGCTGATGAACCTGATCGATTTGCCGCGGTGTGTGCTTCCAACACGGTGCTACCAACCGGCCAAGGCAGCCCTTCTGAGGCCTTTATCCAATGGCGGGACTTCTCCCAAAACGTGGCGGAATTTCCCACCGGCAAGATCATTGGCTCCGGCTGTGCAAGGCCGGTGAGTGACGGCGAACGGGCAGCCTATGACGCGCCCTACCCCGACGAGAGCTACAAGGCAGGCGCCCGGGCGTTTCCGCCCCTGGTGCCCATCAGCGAAGACATCCCGGAAGCGGCAAACAACCAGAAGGCGTGGGCAAAACTGGCCAGCTTTAACAAGCCCTTTCTTACCCTGTTTGGTGACTCAGATCCCATCATGGCCGGCATCGAGCAGGTCTTTCAGCGCCACGTGCCCGGCTGTGAGGGCCAGCCCCACGCGATGATTGACAGCGCTGGCCACTTTATCCAGGAAGATGCGGGTGAGGAGTTAGCTGAGCACATGATCGGCTGGTTGAAAAACATCCAGGAGGGCTAGGAGTCTGATCCAATGCAGGCGTTGAGGCGCCTGGCGTTATCCCTGGAGTTATGCTGAAGGCCACCCCCGAATCTGTCCCAGACCTCAGCAGATCTCACCAGAATTTCAGGCCGGCCAGTTTTCCAGCGCCTCCACAAAAGCCGCCAGCCAGGCGTTGGTTTGAAACGCATCCAGGGCCCGGTGGTCGATGGACAGGGTGACGTAGCAGCTGGGCACTATCGCTATCTGATCTTGCCCCTGTACTTCCATCACCCGCACGCGCTTTTCCAGCTTGCCAATTCCCAGAATCGCCACTTCAGGCTGATTAATGATAATGGGCGTGGCCAGCAGGCTGCCCGATACGCCATGGTTCGACAGGGTGAAGGTGCCACCGCGCAGGTCTGCCTGGGTTAGCCCGCCGCTGCGGGCACGCTGGATCTTGTCCCCCAGGTCCCGGGCCAGTTCCAGCAGGGATTTGTCCTGCACCCGGGAAATCACCGGCACAATCAGGCCGTCATCACCCAGGGCTGTGCCAACACCGATATTGATGTCGTCAAACAGCTGCAGGTGATCTTGGTGAAAGCGGCTGTTGACCTGGGGAACCGTCTTCATGGCGACGGCGGCGGCGGCCACAAAGTAAGCCGTGTAGGTCAGCCTGACCCCGGCTTTTTCAAACGCCGATTTGTTGCAAGCCCGGTGCGCGGCAACGGCGCTCATGTCCACCTCAAACAGGCTGGTGACGTGGGGCGACTTACGGATCGAGTCCATCATGTTACGGGCGATGGCCCGGCGCATGGCGCTGTGGGGCAGCCGGTGACTGTCCGGCGTGCCGGCGTCCGGCGCCCGCTGCTCCAGCCAGGACAGTAGATTGTCCCGGGTTACCCGGCCGCCTTCGCCGGTGCCGGGAATTCGCAACAGGCTGGCAATTCCATACTGCTCCATCAGCTTGCGCACCGCAGGACTGATGCGCTGGGGTGCCCGACCGTCGGTGAGTTTTTCCACCGCCGCCATGGGTTCGCCGGATACCGCAAGGTTGGCCAACAGGGCGCCCTGAAGCAACGACTGGCCGGGTTCGGCCGCCAGGCTATGCACGGTGCCGGCGACAGGCGCGACAACCTCCAGCACCACTTTATCCGTTTCAACCTCTGCCAGGGGCTGGTCCTTGCTGACCTGCTGGCCGGGCTCCACCAGCCAGCGCCCCAGGGTGGCGGCCGTGCCCTCATTGTCTTCGGTGATAAACAGCACCTCAACGATCGCGTTATCGCCGGCCCCTTTGACGGGGCTGTCTGACAGGCGCCCCAGCACGGTGCCGGGCTTAAGCTCCTGCTCCAGGTCTACCAGCTGCTCAGCCAGAAAGCCGGCCGCAGGCGCCGCAATTTCTACCGTGACCTTGTCGGTTTCCAGCTCAGCCACCGGCTGATCCCGCTGCACCGAATCACCGACGGAAACCAGCCAACGATTAAGTCTGGCCGTGGTGCCCTCGGTCTGCTCGGCAAACACAATGTCAAGCTGGCTCATATCGCCAGTAGCCGGGCCACCGCACGGTCGATCTCGCTCTCGCTGGGAACCGCCGCCTGCAGCAGGCCCAGGTTATGCGGGTTGGGGATGTCTGGCATAGTCAGCCGGCGCACCGGCGCGTCCAGGGCCCAAAACAGTTCGTCGGCCAACACCGCGGCCACCTCAGCGCCAAACCCCGCGGTTTGGTTGTCTTCGTGCACAATCAGGCAACGGCCGGTTTTTTTCACCGATTCCAGCACCGCCTCTTTATCCCAGGGGCTGATGGTGCGCAGATCCAAAACTGCCACCGCGCCCTCGCGCTTTTCTGCCACCAGCTGACAGCGTTCCACCATCGCGCCCCAGGTGACGATGGTCAGGCGATCACCCGCCACCACGGTTGCCGCCTTGCCAAAGGGCAGCACATAGTCATCGCCGGGATAGGGGCGCCGGGACCAGGCGTTGTCGTAAAGGTGGCGATGTTCAAAAAACATGGTGGGATTGTCACCACGCAGCGCCGCTCGCAGTAAGCCCACGGCATCCTGGGCGTGGGACGGCATGGCCACCTGCCAACCCACCTTGTGGGCCCACTCCACCTCGTCGCACATGGAGTGCCAGGGGTCGCCGCGACGGGCAAAGCCGCCTGGAACCCGCACCACCATGGGACAGGCAAAACGATTGGCCGTGCGCCAGCGCATGGTGCCCGCGTCAGTGATTTGCTCGGCGGCAGGCTCAGCGTATTTGCGGAACTGGATTTCCGGCACCGGCATCAGTCCGGCTACCGCCAGACCCACCGAGCGGCCGATAATGCCTTCCTCGGAAAGGCTGGTATCAAACACCCGCTGCTCGCCGTGGGACTCGGTTAACCCCAGGGTTGCACCGTGAACGCCCCCTTTGGGGCCCACGTCTTCGCCAAACACCAGCACCCGGGGGTTGCTTTTGAGCTCCGCATCCAGGGTCCGCCGAATGGCGGTAATCAGATTAATCCGCTGGCCGCTGGGGGCCGGCTCCGCGCTGGCTTCAGGAAACCGGTGCTGGTCCGCCGCCAGCCCCCCCATCATGGGCAGCTCAGGGCTGCCATCAGGCTTACGCTCAGCCATGACGTAGCGGCGCAGCCGCGAAGGGTCCGGGTCAGGCCGGCTTTCCGCTGCCGCCAGCGCCCGGCCTACCTCATCGTTGACCTCCTGCTCCAGGGCCTTCCAGCCAGCGCTGTTGAGCAGTCCCTGGCTGTTCAGCCAGGCCTGCAGTTTAGGCAGCGGGTCCCGAGCCTGCTCGTCAGCGATGAAGGCCTCGCTTTTATAGGTCTGAGTATCCTGAAAGGTGTGACCACACAAACGTGGCACTTTGAGCCGCAACAGGCAGGCCCCCAGGCCCTGCCGGCAATGACTCACAGCCTGCTCAATCAAGCCCGGGGTAACTTCTGGGTCGGTGCCGTCACCGTCTACAACCTTCAGATCCGGCCAGGCAGCCAGGTTGGCCACGTGATCGCCCCCTGGGGTCTGCAGCGGGGCAGGCACAGAAATACCGTAGCCGTTGTCTTCAATGTAAAACAGCATGGGCAGCTTCAAGGTGGTGGCGATGTTCAGCGCCGACCAAAAGCCGTTGGTGGACAGGGAGGCGTCGCCGCCGGTGGCCACCGCAACCGCCCCTTTCCACTGGGCCTGGCGCAGGTGTCCGCTGCGATAGGCAATGGCCTGGGCCCAACCCACTGCCGGGGTGTACTGAGCGCCAACACCGCCGCTCATGGGCAGCAGCGTGGCGCCCCGGGCCAGTCGGCCGGCGCCGGGCAGATTGCACACCACGCCGATATCTCGTCCATCGCTGTAGCCGCCACTTAGGGCCAGGGGCGCGGCCAGGGCATCTTCAGCGGTCAGGCCCAGGGCCAATGCCAGGGGCCTGGAACGGTAGTAGCCGGTGGCACCGTCGTGGGTGTGGTTTAAGCGCGACCCCAGCAGAATCTGGGCAAAATCGTGTCCGCGGGCGGAAAACTGATTGAACACCCGGCGCGCTGGTACCAGCTCGGTTTCTTCCAGATGATCCAGAGCGCGACTCAATAACAGCAGGCGGGCTGTCTCAAGCCAGGTCTGGGAAAGTCCGTCAGCAGAAATTTCAGCGGCAACGTGTTGATCCATCGTTTGATCTCCAGCTATGGCAATCGCAACCTTTCGCAGGCGATTTTTTGATGCCGCTAAGTCCCGGCCAGCAGTACCAGAAACTAGCAGCCTGT
>CAYGPO010000065.1:0-25929 GCA_964351665.1 uncultured Gammaproteobacteria bacterium
CCCTGTGCCGAGCGCAGACTGTAAGAAATGCGATTTTTTCAACAGGCTGCTAGTCGACCTTTTTTTGCCCAACGAGCCGCTCACACCTACTTTTTGCGGCGGCTGGTAAATTTCTTCAGCCGCTTGCGTTTTGCCAGTTGTCGACTAGTCAGGACGTTTTTACGACCCGCATAGGGGTTTTTACCGCCCTGGAACTTCAGCCACACCGGCACCCCAACGAGCTTTAAGGCCTTACGAAACACGTTGGACAGATAGCGCTGGTAGGCCTCATGCAAATCGTCCAGCCGTGAACCATGAATCACGATTCGCAGCGGATTGTGTCCACCCAGATGAGCATATCGGAGCTTGGGGGTGTGGCCTCTCACCATAGGCGGGCTATGGGATGCAACCGCTCGCTCCAAAATGTCGGTCAGTTCTCGGGTGGAGGGCCGGCAACGGGCCGAGTCATCGGTTTTGATGATCGCGTCCTGCAGCTCTCCAAGACCACTGCCGTGCAGCGCAGAGGTGGTGACCTTGGCCGCGAAGGGAACAAATGACAGCTTCCTGTCCAGCTCGCTGCGTACCCCCTGGCGCTGCTCTTTGGACAGACCATCCCATTTATTCACCACAATCAGCAGCGCCTTACCCGCGTCCAGCACCGCACCTAAAATGGTGGTGTCCTGATCCACCAGACCCTCGGAAGCATCGATCATCAGTACCGCCACATCACATTGCTGGATCGCCTGCAGAGCTTTGATCACGCTAAACTTCTCCACCGTTTCCGACACCCGTGAGCGGCGCCTGACGCCTGCGGTATCGATTAACGCGAAGGGTTTACCGCCTATTTCCCAGGGCACAGCAATGGAGTCTCGGGTGGTTCCGGGTTGGTCGAAGGCCAACAGCCGATCTTCGCCGATCAGGCGATTAATCAAGGTGGACTTACCCACATTGGGTCGCCCTACTACGGCAATTTTTGGTCCTGGCGGAAACAGCTGGTGGCGTTGATCATGTTCGCCGTCATCGGGCTGGGCCAGCCCAGGGTAGTGTTGCTCCAGCACCTCCGACAGCTGTGACAGGCCCCGGCGGTGGGCCGCAGAGACGATACAAACATCGGAAAAACCCAGCTCGGAAAACTCGGCGTTGATGGTCATTTCATTCAGACCATCTGATTTGTTAACCACCAGCACCACCGGCTTGCCGGTAACCCGCAGCTGGGCGGCAAACAGCTGATCGTCGGGGGTCAGGCCGTCCCGGGCGTCAACCATAAACATCAGCAGGTCGGACTCTTCGATGGCCGCCCTGGCCTGCTCCACCGTCAGGGCATCGATGCCGGTGGCGTTTTCCGTCAGGCCCCCGGTATCAACCAAAATCAACGAATGATTTTCAAGCTGAGCCAGGCCATAGCGCCGATCTCGGGTTAAGCCCTCAAAGTCCGCAACCAGCGCTTCCCTGCTGCGGGTCAGCGCATTAAACAGAGTTGATTTGCCGACGTTAGGGCGGCCACAAAGCGCAACAACAGGAAGCATAGGGCTTTTGCTCAGGGAGTTTGATAGGCGGTGAGACGCCCACCACGACCGTAAACCAGCAGCTTATTTCGGGCCGTCAGCGGATAGCCTGCGACACCGTCGGAATCGTGGCGCAGCCTGGCAACAAAACTGCCGTCTTCCACCGACATGAAATGCAGATAGCCTTCAAAATCTGAGACCACCACGGCGTTGTTGTAGATCACCGGCGATCCGATTTGTCGTCTAACCAGTGCATCCTGCTTCCAAAGGGTTCCGCCGGACAACCTCTCAAGTGCCCAAACCGCGTCATCGGAATCGCTGACGGCAATCAGGTTTCGGTCCGCAATCAGACCTTCATAGGCTGAAAACTCCCGCGCCCACAGCAGCCGTCCGGAATCCGCGGCGAATGCCCTGAGGCGGCCCTGGAAGCCCACCGCATAGAGATCTCCAGCCACCAGCGCCAGATGACCGTCCACATCAGACAGTCGCTCCAACACGTTGCGGCCACTGGGTGGTGAGACCGGCTCCTGCCACACCACTGAGCCGTCGGACACCCTGAGGGTTACCAGATTGCCGTTATCCAAACCTAAATAAACAAAGCCCGCATTGGCCAACGGATCGCCGTTGCCATGCAGGGTCAGGGACGGCACGGCGCTGTCGAAAACCCAATTTCGCCGGCCGTCGGTGGCCTGCAGCCCATAAACACGGCTGTCTTCTGAGCGCACGATAACCGTGCCTCGGTGAACCACCGGCGATGCCAGAATGTCTGAGCTTGCGGCGGACCGCCACATCTCTGTGCCATCACTGGCAGACAGCGCAACGATCTGACCATCAAGCCCGCCCACAACCGCCACCCCGTCTTCAACTCCGGGTCCGGCGGTGATGGTGAAATCAAGCTTAGTGGTCCACAAAATCTTGCCCTCATCCACGCTGATCGCGTCCACCACGCCGTTGCTGGCAGCAACATAGACGGAGGAATCGGACACCGCAGGAGTCAGCCGGAAACCCGATTCAGGCACCCCTTTACCGACCTGGACTGACCATACCCGCTCCACTTCCAGGGTAGTGTCAAAGTCCACCAAGGGGGCGGGAGACAGTTCCTCATCATCGCCGAACCATGAGCAGCCCTGCAATACGACCAGAGCGAACAGCAATGGGGTGATGGAGGCGCGCAGCGATACACCACCCTCAATGGCCCGGGCGTCACTCATGGAGCGTTCCCGGCGTCGTCTGACTGCACATCTGCGCCCTGGTCAATGCTCTGGTCAATGCTCTGGTCCAGCGCTTCGTCAACAGTGCTGCCCGTCGCCGCCTCAACGGACTCATCCGTGCTGGCATCAGCCGGCCCTCTATCGGGTTCAGCCAGCTGGCCTGCAGCGCTGGCTTGCTCCGCAGTGGCAACGTTCAAGTTGTCCAGCTTCATTTGCAGCATCGACCGGTCTCCGCCGGACAGACTGTCCAGCGCGCTTTGATAAGCCAACCTGGCCGCCTCCGAGTTACCCTGAGAGATCAGAATATCCCCGCGAATTTCAGCGGCTAAGGCGCGGTGGTGTTCGGTGTCGTGGCGATCAACAGTGGCCAGAGCTTCAGCCAGCTGACCGGTCTGCAGTTGCACTCGGGCTTTGCGCAATCCTGCCACGGGTCGCAGTTCCTGGGGCTGGCCGGATTGTTCGGCATACTCCAGCAGAGACACGGCTTCTCCAAAGTTTTGGTCGGCTACCGCCTTGGCGGCCAGAGACAAAGACGCCAAGGTGGCGTAAGCGGGGTTGTCTGCACGCTGGGTGAACTGATCCAGGAGTTCCCGCGTCGCTTCAACGTCACCTTCAGCATCAGCCAGCAGCTGCTGATAGGCAGCGTCAGCCTGTTGCCGGGCGCTCTGCTGGCTGGACTGCCAGAAACGCCAGCCGTATAAGGCGCCGACCCCCAACGCGATGCCCATAAATATCGCCAGGCCGTTGGTTTTTAGCCACTTCTTGACCGCTTCACCCTGCTCGTGGTCGTCGTAATATTCGTTTCTCACAGCCGTCGTGGCTCCGTTTTAGTTGGTGTAAATCACGTAACCCGACATTTTTTCAATGTGCGAGGTATTTTTCAATGGGAAACAGCGCTGGCTTTAAGCCGGTTCAGCAACGCTGCCGGCAATTCGCTAAAGGTCACGACTTCAGGCGAGCCGTCACCGCGCAGGGGTTTAATCTGAACCGTGTTGCTGGCCAGCTCCTGTTCGCCCAGAACCAGTGCGACGGCGGCGCCGCTCTTATCTGCTCGCTTGAACTGGGCGCGAAAACTACCGCCGCCCAAATTCTGCATCAGTTTAAGGCCCGGTACGGTATCACGAAGCTGTTCTGACAGCCCCATGGCGGCCTGCCAGGTATTTTCGCCCACCGCCACGAAATAGGCATGAGGGGCGCTGGCAGGCTGTTCCCCGGCCTGCTGAGTGGACAGTGCAACCAGTCGATCAATGCCCATGGAAAACCCGATGCCCGGTGTCGCCGGCCCGTCCAGCATTTCAACCAGACCATCATAACGGCCACCGGCACAGACCGTGCCTTGGCTTCCCAGCTCGTTGGTTTTGAATTCAAATACCGTGCGGCTGTAATAATCCAGGCCCCGCACCAGCCGAGGATTGACTGAATAAGGAGTGTTGGCGCTGTCCAACATGTCCTTCAGCGAGGCAAAATGCTCTACACATTCCTCATCTAAATGCTCCAGCAGGCTGGGTGCACCATCAATCAAATCAGCCATTGCCGGATTTTTGCTGTCTAGAATCCGCAGCGGATTGGTTTCCAGACGGCGCACACTGTCTTCATCCAGGCTGTCGCGATGGGTACTGAGATAGTCAACCAGCACCCGGCGATATCGTTCGCGAGACGGCCGGGTGCCCAGAGAATTGATCTGCAGGGTCAGGCCGCTAATTTCCAGTTCACGCCACAGCCGAGCCAGCATGATGATCATCTCTGCATCGATGTCTGGTCCCGGCAACCCCAGCACTTCCGCTCCGGTCTGGTAAAACTGGCGATTGCGTCCGCGTTGGACATTCTCTCGTCGGAACATGGGGCCGGCATACCAAAGCTTCAGCCCATGCCCTTTCAGCAGGCCGTTGGCTATGGCGGCGCGCACACAACCGGCGGTACCCTCCGGGCGCAGGCTCAGCAGATCATCGTTGCGGTCGTTGAAGCTGTACATCTCCTTGGACACCACGTCGGTGGCAAGCCCGATGGCACGGCTGAACAGCTCGGTTCGCTCTACCAGGGGAAGACGAATTTCGCCGTAGCCGTAGCGCTTCAGTAACGATGCCGCAGTGCCTTCAATGCGCTGCCAGGTAGGGGTTTGAGCGGGAACAAGGTCGTACATCCCCTTGACGCGTTGAATCGGCATGGATACTCCAACGAATTGATGATGATGCCCGGCTGCCGCTGTCCTAATGCCAACGGCGATGATCCAGGCCGATATCGGCAGCTGGCAGTATCAATCCAGCGGCCAGGGTTCTGACGGTATTATTGAGCCGGCAGCGAGAACTCGGCCAGTTCGTCGCTACTATGGGGCTCCAGAGCGAATACGGCTTCGCCCAGAAAAGCCACCACGGCATCAGCGTTGCCAAGCCGAATATTAAGCCCGCGTTCGGTATCAAATGACCGCTTGCTGCCGGCGGCCATCAGGCCATAGGCCAGCCGCTTACCATCGCTGTCATTGACTTCAAGCCAAGCCTCTTCGGTAAAGGTGAGGTTTAGCATGGGTGGCGGCTGCAGGGGCGCCGGTGCCAAGACGGGTGTATCCCTTCGCAGTTCCGGCAATGACGATATAGACGCCAGTCTGGGTTGCTGTCGGGTGACCGTGGTTTCAGTCCCGGTTTGGCCCAATTCGGTATTGTTTTCTGGCTGCCCCGGCGTCGTCCGCGATGCCAGGGTAGAGCCGGATGGAGATCGGATTTCACCATCGAAGGCACCAATCACCAGCCAGGTGGCCGGTATTGCCAGCAGCGCTGTTGCGGCCACATAGGCCAGCAGTCTGTGGGACTGGTAAAACGCTGATGGCCTCGGCGGCATCAGAAACTCTGACTGTTCCGCCGTTGCCACAGGCCGAGTGCGGGAAGTGAAGTACGCCTCAGCGCTGGAACAATCCACCCCCAGCACCCGCGCAATTCCGTCCACATAGCCACGCAGATAAACCGGTGCTCCCAGCTCATCCCAGGCGCCGGACTCTAATCGTGAAATGGTTGAAGCCGTCAGGTTGATCTGCCGCGCCAGCTCACGCTGGGACAATCCGCGAAGTTCGCGCACCTCCGACAGTCGCTGACCCAGTTCACGAGCAGCCTCTAAACCCTCGTCAACGGTTGGCGTCTCGCTGTCCGCCTTATCCGCAATACTCATTACTTGTGTCCCCTTGCCCCAGTCGTTGGGCCTGGCTCGACCCCGGATAATAGGATCTGAGCTGGCTGGCACAATCGCTAGCGGTCTTAGTATCACCCATTCGAGTTTCAATAGCGTAACAAAGCCAGAGAGATTCGGGCGAATTCCCTCCGGCAGCCTGCAGTCGCTGCAAAAATGCCCGCGCGGAGAAATCCTCCCCACGCTTGCATAAAGATCGGCTGAGCAAAAATAGCGCGTCCGGATAGTGGTCGTTGGCGTCCAGGGCCTGTCGATAGCGCTTTTCTGCTGCCACCGGCTGTCCTGATTGCTCCAGGCAGGTTCCAGCGTTGGTCAGTGCAACCTCAGGATTTTCGTAGAAGGGTTGCTCGATGGCTTTGTTGAAGTAGACCAGCGACTCTTCATAGCGCTGTATCTTGCACAGAAACTGACCGTAATTATTCAACACGTCGCCATTGCTGGGTGCCAGCTTGGCGGCCTTTTCGTAATGAGTTTCTGCCAGATCGAAATCATTGATGCGCTCAAAAATCACCCCGGCAACCGTGTGCGCACCCGCGGACTGCGGATCCTGCAGCAGTGCCCGTTGAATTTTCTCCAGGGCAAGTTCCGTATTGCCTTTTTCCAGGTATCCCACCGCCAGCTGGGTGTTGGTCTCAGCCGCGTTATAGGCCGCGTTTTTCTGCTGCTCCCGGGTTCGCTGACCGCTGTAATTGCTGACACAGGCGGACAGCAACGATGCCGTCACAAGCACCAGCAGCCAGCTAGTCATTATTCTGTTATTCGGCTGCCGCAGCACCTTACTCATGCTTGAGCCCCGCCGGCTGCAGCAACAATCTTGTCCTGGTGGCGCATCTGGCGGCGAGTTCGATCCTGCACGCGTCCCACCAGCTGCCCGCAGGCCGCGTCAATATCGTCGCCCCGGGTTCGCCGCAGGGTGGCGACAATGCCGGCTTGCTGGATGATTCGTTGAAAAGCCTCAATATTGGCCGCTGAAGAACGACGGTAGCTGGTTCCCGGAAAGGGATTGAAGGGTATCAAGTTCAGTTTGGACGGCACTCGACGCAACACTTGAACCAGGGAACGGGCATGCTCCGGCTGGTCATTGACGCCGTCAATCAGGGTGTATTCGAAAGTGATCTTAGCCCGTTTCTTGCCTTCCAGGTAACGATGGCAGGCAGCCAGTAGTTCGGCGATGGGGTATTTGCGATTCAACGGCACCAGGGTCGTGCGCAGCTCGTTGCTGCCGGCGTGTAGCGACACCGCCAGGCTCACATCAGCAGCCTCGAGCAGCTGATCAATGCCAGGCACCAGTCCGGCTGTGCTGATGGTGACCCGGCGAGCCGCGAAGCCCATTGCCAGGTCCTCCAGCAACAAATTAATCGCCGGAAAAACGTTGTCGGGGTTCAGCAAGGGTTCGCCCATGCCCATAAAGACCACGTTGGTAATCTTGCGAGCGGCCTGGGTGTGGCCCAACTCTCGGGCAGCTACCAGCACCTGGCCGATAATTTCCCCGGTACTTAAGTTTCGACTAAAGCCCTGGGTTGCCGTGGAGCAGAAAGTGCAGTTCAGCATGCAGCCCACCTGGGAACTGATGCACAAGGTACCCCGGTTGGGTTCGGGGATGTATACAACCTCAACCCCATTGCCGTCCGGCAGGGACAGCAGCCACTTGCGGGTACCGTCTACCGAATGTTGCTGCAGTTTAATTTTCGGCAGCGACACGGTGTAGCCGTCAGTGAGCTTTTCACGCAGTGCCAGAGAGATATTCGTCATGGCAGCAAAATCGTGAGTATCCTGGTGATAAATCCACTTCAGCAGCTGTTGGGCCCTGAAGGGCTTCTCACCCAGTTTGTGCAGCTCTTTTTTCAGACCTTCCAGATCAAAATCTAAAAGGTTGATGCGCGGGGCAGCATTCACTTTGACCACATCGCCGCCTGAGGCAACCATGGGCACGCTGGCTCCCGCTGCTGTCATCAGCTCAGGCCGGGGAAGAAAAAGGCAATTTCTGCTGCTGCGGTTTCAGGGGCGTCAGAGCCGTGAACCGCGTTGGCATCAATGCTGTCGGCAAAGTCGGCCCGAATGGTGCCGGGTGCCGCTTCTGCCGGGTTGGTTGCGCCCATCAACTCCCGATTGACGGAAATTGCGTTGTCACCTTCCAGGACCTGGATCATCACCGGCCCGGAGCTCATAAAGCCCACCAGATCGTTGTAGAAAGGGCGCTCTTTGTGGACTTCGTAAAAGCCGCCGGCTTCCTCGTTGGTCAGGTGCTTCATCTCAGCGGCCACAATCTTCAAACCAGCAGATTCGAAACGACGATAGATCTCGCCGATAATGTTTTTGGCAACCGCGTCGGGCTTTATAATTGAAAGGGTGCGTTGACTGCTCACCAGGGCTCCTGATTGTAATGATTTAGGCAATGGGTGTTTCTTTCGCCATCGGCGCGAAGATTAAGTAAAACCGCAAAAATAACCATCTAAGCCTAACTTATCTATGCGCCCGATTGAGCGCCGGATATTACCACAAAATGTTTTGGGATAACGCGAGCTTAGCTCACCTATTTGTGAGGAACCTACGGAAAAGTTCCCAAAGCCCCTGATAGTGCCGCCGGGCAAAAACCTTCTCCATCGTAAGTAGCGGAATTTGCAACAATTTTACCACTGACGGGCGTTTGAATTTTCGCTCCCATACCTGCTAACCTCAGCAGCGGCCTTAAAAAACAACAAAAATCATCATGGCAACCGGCCAAACCAAGCAACGAATCATTCAGGCAGCGGAAAAACTGTTTGCCTCCCACGGCTTTGTCAGGGCATCACTGCGCCAGGTCACTGAACTGGCTGAAGTGAATCTCGCTTCGGTCAATTACCACTTCGGCAGCAAGGAAAATCTGATCCTGGAGGTCTTTAGAAAGCACCTGGACGGCCTTAACGTGGAGCGGCAAAAGGCCTTTGACCAGGTGATGAGTAACCACAGCGGCAGCGGCTCGCCTCAGCCCACCTTGAGAGAGCTGCTCAGAGCGTTTATCGCACCCGCGCTCAGACTGAGCACGGAGCCGGTAAAAGGCGAATACTTCGTTCAGATTGTCACCCGTGGATTTGTCGAATACAAAGAACAGCTGCGGGATTTTGTGGCCCGGGAATATGGCGATATAAACCGGCGGTATTTTGTCGCCATTGGCCGGCATTTACCCCATTTGCCTGATGAGGAAGTGGCGCGGCGGCTGGATTTCACCATTGGCGCCCTGACCTACAGCATGGGAGATTTTGGCCTTACCAAGCTCGCCGAAGGCAGTGACCGCGAGAATTATCTGGCAGCCACCGTTGAGTCCCTGGTGAGATTTACTGAGGCCGGCCTTATCCGGCCACCAGATTCTTAAGCATTTGACGGATCTCCGCCGACAGGTCCGGATCGGACAAAGCCAATTCGACGGTGGCCTGAACAAACCCTAATTTGCTGCCACAGTCGTAACGAGTGCCTTCGAAGCGGTAACACAGCACCGGTTCCACCTTAAGCAGATCAGCGATGGCATCGGTCAGCTGAATTTCGCCACCGGCGCCCGCCGTAGTGGTTTCCAGCATCTCAAAAATTCTGGGGGTTAACAGATAGCGCCCAACCACCGCCAGGTTAGACGGGGCCACGGAAGGATCTGGTTTTTCCACAATGGCTTCAAGTTTTTCCACCCGGTCGGTTTGAGGGGTGGTTGAAACAATACCGTATCGATTGGTGTGTTCAGGCGGCACTTCCTGCACCGCGATGACGCTGCAGCCAGTTTGCTCGTAAACCTGAACCATCTGGGCCAGGCAGCTGGGACCAGCGTTGACGATCAGGTCGTCGGGCAAGATAACCCCAAAGGGCTCATCCCCTATGGCGTCGCGGCCGCACAGCACCGCATGCCCAAGACCCAGAGCTCTGGGTTGTGGCACTGTGGCCCGGTTTACCCCTTCCGGCAGCGTGCCGCGGACTAAGGCCAGGGCTTCCAGCTTCCCATCGAGTTCCAACCGGGTTTCCAGCTCAAAGGCGCTGTCGAAGTGGTCGCTGATGGCCTGCTTGCTGCGGCTGGTAATAAAAACCAGCGAGTTAGCTCCCGCATCAACGGCCTCATCGGCGGCGTACTGAATCAGCGGCCGATCAACGATGGGCAACATTTCCTTGGCGATGGCCTTGGTTGCCGGTAAAAAGCGAGTGCCCATTCCGGCAACGGGAAACATGACTTTGCGAATTTTCTGCATCGGGAGGTCCTTTTCCTCTGGGTAATGGGTCAACCCACCGCAGGCTGAGCTGGCAATGGGGTAATCTCCTTTGATATCCCGCGCCGGTTGCCGGAATACTCCGGCACCAGGCTCAGTAATGCACTGGTAATAGCAAGCTCGTTCATTTGCTCACAACCGTGGTTAATCGCGCTGATGTCCTGCTGCACCTGAGGCCAGTCATGGGGCCTATGAAAGGCCAGCAGAACCTGGGGCCATCGAGTGGTCTGATACCGCTCCTGCTCGTGGAACAGCTCCTCATGCAGCTTTTCACCGGGCCGAAGACCGGTAAAGGTCAGCGGGATTTCCTGATGGGGAATCTTACCTGCCAGGCCAATCATTTGTTCAGCGAGGAATTTGATCGCAATGGGCTTGCCCATATCCAGGGCATAGATATCCCCACTGTCGCCGGTACTGGCAACCTGCATGATCAACTGACAGGCCTCCGGTATGGTCATAAAATAACGCGTTACCTCTGGGTGGGTGACGGTCACCGGCCCACCGGCGGCGATTTGCTCCCGGAACAGCGGCACAACGCTGCCAGCGGAGTCCAACACGTTGCCAAATCTCACCGTGACAAAATTGGTGTTAGAGGCCTTCGCCAGGGCCTGGCACAGAATCTCCGCGGCGCGTTTGGTGGCGCCCATGATGCTGCTGGGATTGACCGCTTTGTCCGAGGAAATCAGCACGAAGCGACCTACCCCATGGCGATCGGCGGCGATGGCCAGTTCCCGGGTGCCAATGACGTTGTTGCGCGCCGCCTCTCGCAGCTGGTACTCCAGCAGGGGCACGTGCTTGAAAGCGGCGGCGTGAAAGATGACGTCCGGCGGATACTGTTTCATTACCCAGTCAACGGCGGCGGTATCACATACATCAATCAGGAGCGCGTCCAGGTCCAGGTCAGGCCAGGCGCTGCGCAGCTCCCGTTCAATCTGATACAGGTTGTGTTCAGAGCGCTCTACAATGGTCAGTCTGCGGGGCTGAAGACGCGCAATTTGCCGGCACAGCTCTCCACCAATGGACCCGCCGCCGCCGCTGACCATAATGGAACGTCCCTTCAGTCCACCTTCAATGGCTACCCAGTCCAGGGCTACGGGATCTCTGCCCAGCAGATCTTCAATGGCTACGTCTTTGAGCTCGTGGATGGAGGCTTTGCCTGAAGCCAGATCGCTGAGTCTGGGCACCGTTCTAAAAGGCACCTGGGCCTCTTCACACAGATTGACGATGCGTTGCATTTGCTGATTGTTGGCTGAGGGAATGGCAATAATGACCAGATCAACCGCCTGTTCTCGAACCACCTTGCTGAGCTTTTCCATGCCGCCGAAAATCGGCAGCCCGCGCAGCTTGCTGCCTTTTAGGCGGCGTTCATCATCAAGAAATCCCAGGGGATAATATTGCCCCTCACGGGGTAGGTCCCTGGCCAGCAAATCCCCGGTTGTGCCAGCTCCCATCAGCAGCACACGGGTTTGCCCTGGCCTTGACCGAAAGCTCAGCGAGCGGTCTTTCCAGAGGCGAAACGCCAGCCGGGGCGCCCCCAGCAGCAGACTTAACAGCAAGGGATAAATGAGGAATACCGAGCGGGGCGCTCCTTCCAGGCGACTGATCAGGAACAGCGCGAGGAATATCAGCAAGGTGCCGATCACTGCGGCGCGGGTGATATTCCAAAGATCGGGCAGACTTGCGAAGCGCCAGAGGCCGCGATATAGGCCGATCACTGCAAACACCAGCCCCTGGGCAAGCAGCACCACCGGCATTTCATCGGGCCAGGCGACCTGGATCTTGGTAAATGGCAGCAGCTGATAGCGCAGCCAGTGGGAACCGGTCCAGGCTAGCCAGACCATCATCAGGTCATGGCCGGCGACGGCGGTCCGCGGATGCCAGATCAGGCGTTTCATCAGGGCTGTTTGGCGTTCAGCCAGCGACCCGCCAGCAGCCAGCTGATGGTCAAGATGAGATACACAGTAATCACAATAATGGCACCATATTCCGGTGTTGCGATGTGCAAGCCTACAGCCGGCCAGATGAACAGGGTATTAATACAGAGCAGACCGAATACAAGGCCGCTCGGGCCGATTCCGGTTATAGCCAGTCGCTGATACAAATGCTCGCGATGAGCATTATACCACCGCTGCCCAGTCACCACCCGGGTCAGCAAGGTGGCGCTGGCGTCCACCACAAACACTGCGGGCAGCAGCATTACCGTCACCAGGGACAGGCTGCTATCAGCCAGCCCCAGGGCCGCGGTGAGTGCCAACATAGCCGCCAGCCCGTAGCTTCCTACATCACCCATAAATATTCGCGCGGCAGGGAAATTCCAGGGCAAAAACCCCAGGGCTACGGCGGCGGTCAGCAAACCGCTGACGCCGGCCAAACTCATCTCAGCCAAACTGCCCGCAGCCAGCAGGTTTAGACCCGCCACGGCCAACCCCATCACAATGGCCTGGCAGGAGGCAAGGCCGTTGCTGCCGTCCATAAAATTGTACAAATTGACCCACCACACCAGCACCAGCGAGGCGCCTACTGCCAGCAGCGGCCAGGCACCGGGTAACGATCCAAGTATGGCCTCAGATATGGCCTGATTCAGCGCCTGGGGCATAAAAACCAACAGGGCAGCGCTGAGCAACAACTGCACTAAGGCCCGCCATCGGGCAGGCAGAGGCCGGTGATCGTCAACAAACCCTAAACCCGACATCAATGCCACGTACAGCCCCGCCACCATCGGCATAGCCATGTTGGCAGGTGCCATGGGCAACCAGGGCAACAACGCTGCTGCCAGCAGGAAAATCAGCACCATGGCGATTCCTCCGCCCCTGGGGATTTCACTGTCATGCAATCGACGAGAATCCGGCAGGTCGATCAATCCCTGACGCCGAGCGTAGGCTAAGGCCAGAAAAGTCAGGCTAAAGGAGGCCAGCGTTGCCAACAGGAAAAGAGCCACAGGCCGACGCCTTCGCTATTCGCCGGCAACGCCGTGGATAGGTTTAACGCTGTTCCAACGCTTGCAGCTGGGGCAATGCCAATGCAGCGAGCGGGTGCCGAATCCACACTGATTACATCGGTAAACGGGTTTTCCCTCCAGCAATTTTGACGTGAGATCCTGGAGAATCAGCAGGTTATCCCGCTGCTGGCCTTCGGTATCATGGAGGTTAAGGCCAATGAGATACGCCAGACCACGCACCGACGGCCGCTTACGCAGTTGATCGCTGATGAACTCTGCCGCTGGCTGGCGACCCTGTTCACCCAGGATCAGTTCAGCCAATGCAATAACCGGCGACACGCCCCGGTAACGTTCGATCACTTCACCCAGAAACTGACGAGCTTCCTCCTGACGGTCTGCAGCGTCGTAGCAACGTAAGATGGGTTCAAGAATGTCTGGAATGTAGTCCAGATCCTGTTCCGCCACCCGGCGGTATGCAGCAATGGCCTGTTCACATTGGCCTTCCTGAACATCAATATGACCTTCCAGGATGCTGGCTCTGACACAACCAGGGTCGACGTTCAGCGCTCTTCTGAGCTGGTTTCGCGCCGACTGCAGGTTGCCGCCATCCCACATGGCCTGGGCAATCTCACAAAAAAATTGGGCGATCACCGGGCGCATGTTTTCGCCGGAAACCTCCTGCAGGGTGCGCGCATGTTCGATGGATTTATCCCAGTCACGCTCTTGCTGATAGATGCTGATCAGATGGCGCAGGGCTTCTGGCCGGTGCTCTTTCATCTCCAGCAGGTCTACAAACAGCTTTTCTGCTCGATCCAGCAGGCCGGCGCGCATGAAATCCTCACCCAGCTCCAGCACCGCCTGGGTTCGCTGCTCGTGACTTAAGCCTTCTCGGGAGACCAGGTTTTGGTGGAAGCGGATGGCTCGGTCAACCTCGCCGCGGCGCCGAAACAGATTACCCAGGGCCAGATGTGTCTCCACGGTATCGCGATCCACTTCGGCGATCTTGAGGAATACCTCAATGGCCTTGTCTGGCTGTTCGTTCAGCAGATAATTGAGGCCACGAAAATAGCTGGTGGAAAACTGTTTGAGAGAAAGGGATTCCTGACGTCGCTTTGCCAGCGCGTGAGCTACCCAGCCTGACGCTGCTGCAACCGGCAGCAGAAGCCAGAACAGATTGGCTTCAGCCATGGCTGCTGGCCAGCGCCTTGCCGTCGCTGGAGCGTTTGCCCTGCTGGGCTTTCAGCAACCGAATACGGCGTTTGACACCGAACCACATGGACAGATACACCAGGGTGCCGCTGACCAGGATTCCGGCCAGAAAGGCTGACATCACCACCAGCGCCAGGGGCCATTCAATTTTGATGAAAAACAGATCTACGCTAACCAACGATTCGTTTAGCGTGCCGAAAAACAGACCGCCAGCCACAAATAGTAGAACCAGCAAAAGGGTCAGGAATCGGCTCATAGGGCTTGCTCTGCTGGCGATCCACAACGCTGACCTTGGTGGCTGGCAGCCTGCTGAATAACCCTCAGCCGGCGCGACCGGGGGTTGGAAACACCCTCAAAATGCTCATGTACTGACCCGTACACTGCGCTTCTTCGGCCGTTTCCGACTTGTCTTGCACTCGGCTGAGACTTTTTCAACAGGCTGCTAGTCACCACGCAGTTCAGGATTCGTCGGATCGGTTGACCCGTTCACGCAGTTCCTTGCCGGGCTTAAAATGCGGCACATGTTTACCTGGAAGTGCCACCGCGTCGCCGGTCTTAGGGTTTCTCCCCATCCGAGGCGGCCGAAAGTGCAGCGAGAAACTGCCAAAGCCACGCACTTCAATGCGGTCGCCGTTAGCCAGTGAGTCGCTCATTTGCTCAATCAGCGTTTTTACGGCCATCTCTACATCGGCATAGGCCAGGTGCCGCTGGCTCAGGGCCAGTGCTTCAATCAGTTCAGACTTGGTCATGGGATTTCAGAAATTACTGCGCCTGCTATAGTCGATCTCAGTTACGGCCTCAATGCCCCTTCCGAGTCGCACGTCACCCCCAAACTGAGAGTAGCACGATGAACGCTGGTGTGGCCACGGTTGGCGTATGCCAACCGTGGCCACCAGTCCGCTGATCAGGAATCTTGTTCCTTATCGTCACTTTTGCTCATCTGCTCTTTCAGCAGATCACCCAGGCTGGTAGTGCCGGTGCTGGCGTTTTGGTATTCCTCCAGAGCCTCCGCAAGTTCATCATCTTCTTTCGCCCGAATAGACAGGCTGAGAACCCGGCTCTTGCGATCGATGCCGATAAACTTGGCTTCAATCTCCTGGCCTTGCTCCAGTACCTTGGTGGCATCTTCGACCCGGTCTTTAGAAATTTCCGAAGCGCGCAGGTAAGCCTCAACCCCATCTTCCAGATCAACAAAGGCGCCGCGAGCTTCAACTTCGCGAATGGTGCCAAGCACCAGAGAACCTTTCGGATTGGCTGCCATAAAGGTGGCAAAGGGATCTTGCTCGAGTTGCTTGATACCCAGAGAAATTCGCTCACGTTCCGGATCAACTGCCAGCACCACCGCTTCCACGTCCTGACCTTTCTGGAACTTGCGAACGATTTCATCGCCGCCTTCAAGCCAGGAGATATCTGACAGGTGAACCAGGCCATCGATGCCGCCGTCCAGGCCCACAAAGATGCCGAAGTCGGTGATGGACTTGATGTTGCCCTGAACCTTGTCGCCCTTGTTGTGCAGCGCAGCGAAGGCATCCCAGGGATTGGCCTGACACTGCTTGATCCCGAGAGAAATCCGTCGACGATCTTCGTCGATATCCAGCACCATGACCTCAACTTCGTCACCAATGGTGACCGCTTTGGCCGGATTGACGTTTTTGTTGGTCCAGTCCATTTCAGACACGTGAACCAATCCTTCAACGCCGTCTTCCACTTCCACGAAACAGCCGTAGTCAGTGATGTTGCTGACAGAACCAAACAGACGTGAGCCCACCGGGTATCGACGTGCAATATCCTTCCAGGGATCATCACCCATTTGCTTCAGGCCCAGGGAAACCCGGTTGCGCTCGCGGTCAAACCGCAGCACGCGAACTTCCACCTCATCACCCACGTCAACCACCTCAGAAGGATGGCGGACCCGCTTCCAGGCCATGTCGGTGATGTGCAGCAGCCCGTCGATACCACCCAGGTCGATGAAGGCGCCGTAGTCGGTGAGGTTTTTAACCACTCCCTTGGCCGTAGCACCCTCTTCCAGGTTGCCCAGCAGCTCTTCACGTTCCGCGCTGTACTCAGACTCAACCACCGCGCGACGTGAAACCACCACGTTGTTGCGACGTCGGTCCAGTTTGATGATTTTGAATTCCAGATCCTTACCCTCCAGGTAGCTGGGATCGCGCACCGGGCGCACATCAACCAGCGAACCGGGCAGGAAGGCCCGAATGTCTCGAATATCGACGGTGAAACCGCCTTTCACCTTACCGCTGATTTTACCGGTAACGGTGTCCTCACCCTCTTGGGCAGACTCCAGTTCGTCCCAGACACGGGCACGCTTGGCTTTTTCCCGGGACAGTCGGGTTTCACCGAAGCCGTCTTCCACCGCGTCCAGTGCCACTTCAATCTCGTCGCCAATGGTGACTTCAATGTCGCCATTTTGATCAAGGAACTGCTGAATTGGCACGATGCCTTCAGATTTCAGGCCCGCATTGACAACAACAACGTCGTTGCGGATGTCCATCACCGTACCGGTGACGATCGCGCCAGGTTGCAGGTTGCTGTAGGCAAGGCTTGCTTCAAACAGTTCAGCAAATGACTCGGTTGCTGGCATTTGTTCAGGGGGTTGGGTTTGAATTGTTTCGCTCATAGTGTCCAAATTGGTCCAAATCGTTCGGCGCCCAGTCAATCGCACGCTGTCAGCCAGCCGAACGTTGGTACAGGCATCCGCAAGATCGCCTGTCGGCTCTCCTGCTCGTTTACAGAAACCTTTTTGATTAGTGGTTGAAGGCTTCTATCCATGCCCACTTCCCTCGCCCAGGCTTCGCCGTGGTATGTGGAAGTAAGCTCCCGTTTCCTTGTCTTGCGTTCGAGGAACCTCTGCTGGGATCTTCGCCGGTCGACTGATTGCCTCTTATTGTGAGGCGACCCACGCGTCCTGCGTGGTTACTGCCCCGAGCCCTGTTAACGGCTGGCGGGTAGGTTTAACTGCTGGTTGACGATATTCATTGCCGCTGCAACCACTTGGCCGATGTTTAGCTCAGTGGTGTCCAGTATAAAGGCGTCGGGGGCGGGCTTCAGTGGTGCGTTGCTGCGCTCACTGTCCCGCTGATCTCGAGCTTGAATGTCGTCTAAAAGCGCGCGAAGGGTAGCATTTGCCCCCTGCGCCTTCAACTGCTCAAACCTGCGCCGGGCCCGCTCAGGGGCGCTGGCGGTGATAAATAGCTTGCACGGAGCCTTGGGAAAGACCACGGTTCCCATGTCTCGGCCGTCCGCCACCAGGCCTGGCGAGCGGAGAAAATCCCTTTGCCGCTGCAGTAATGCATCCCTCACTGGTTGCAGTGAGGCCACCTTTGAAGCGGCAGCAGCGACCCGCTCATCTCGAATCAGCTGGTCCACCGCCCGGCCAGACGCCAGGGACTGGTAGCCGCCCTGCCCGTCAATTTCAAAGCTCACGTCAAGGTGTCGCGCGATGCGAGTCAGGTCCGCCACGTTATTAAGGGAGGTACCAAGATCCAGCGCCTGCCAGGCCACCAAACGGTACAGCGCCCCGCTGTCCAGGAAGTGCCAGCCCAACTGTTCAACCAGCGCTACCGACAGGGTGCCCTTGCCGGCCCCGCTGGGACCATCAACGGTGACCACCGGCCAGTCTAAACCTGGGTCAGAGTGGGCAGAGTTGACGCTCATCAATGGGCGTCCAGGGCCGAAACCTGCTCAATCTGGGCGCCTAGCCTGTTCATGGTGTCAGGAAAGGTGGGAAACGAGGTGGCCACGTTTTCCACCGACAAGACCGTAACCGGGCCGCTGGCTCGCAGCGCGGCGACAGAAAAACTCATGGCGCAGCGGTGGTCGTGTTGCCCATGAACGGTGGCTGGCCGCAGCTGACTGCGGCCAATAATGTCCAAGCCGTCACTGGTCTCGGTCAGATCAACGCCCATGGCTGATAGCCCGGCGGCCATTACTCGGATTCGGTCGCTTTCCTTCACCCGCAGCTCCTGGGCACCCCGGACCCGGGTAAGTCCCTGGCTGACAGCGGCGGCAACAAACAAGATAGGGAATTCGTCAATCATCAGCGGTACCAATCCGGGGTCTACCTCAACCCCTGTAAGTGGCGCGTAGCGAACCCGCAGGTCTGCCAGCTGTTCACCGCCGGAAACCCTGGGATTGAGGACGCTGATGTCAGCGCCCATCTGCAGCAATAGATCCAGCAAACCAGTACGAACCGGATTCATGCCCACGTTACGCAACACAATATCCGAATCGGGCACGATGCTGGCCGCCACCAAAAAAAAAGCCGCCGAGGAAAAATCACCCGGCACATCAATCTGCAGTGGTCCTTTGAGGGACTGACCGCCCTTCATCACCAGCCAATCGCGACCCTGATCCCGCTCCTGGCCAAGTTCAACACCGTAGGCCCCCAGCATGGTCTCGGTGTGATCGCGGCTCGGCGCTGGTTCCAGCAGGCGCACTTCACCCTCGGCGCCCAGGCCCGCCAATAACAAGCAGGACTTTAGCTGGGCGCTGGCCACCGGCATCTCATAGCTCAGCCCGTGTAGCGGCTGACCTGGGTGGACGGTGATAGGCGCCCGCCCCGTTCCGCTGGAGTCTATGGTGGCACCCATGGCTTGCAGCGGTTTGATAATTCGGCCCATGGGACGACTGCGCAATGACCCGTCGCCGTCCAGAGTTGCGCCGATCCCCTGACCCGCCAACAGGCCCGCCAACAAGCGCATGGCGGTGCCCGAATTGCCCATATTCAGCGGCGCTGCAGGGCTGTGCAACGGGTTTAGCTGTGCGCCGCTGATCAGAATTTGATCACCGCGCCGAGTCAGGCCGCCGCCCAAGGCCCGCATAGCCGCTTCTGTGGCGTGCACATCCGCCGCTTCCAGCAGGCCATTAACGGTGGTTGGGCCTGCTGCCAGGCATCCGAACATCAGGGAGCGATGGGAGATGGATTTATCACCGGGCACCGGTGTCTCGCCAGTCAGCGATGTGCTGGTGGGATGACAGAGATAAGCCGTGGGTGCAGTGGTTAGGGTCATTGGCAGACAGGCGTTCCGGTCAAGCAGAGCCTCAGGATAGTCAGGTGACCGCCACCGGGTAAGAACCTAAGACTTTGTAAAACGAACTCATGTCCTCCAGCTGACGCAGGGCTGAGGCCAGTGGATCGGTGTCCACATGCCCCAGTACGTCGAGGAAGAAAACGTATCCCCACTTCTCTTGTTGAGAAGGACGGGACTCGATTCTAGTCATGCTGATACCCGCCTTGGCCAGAGGATCCAGCAGATGATAGAGCAGCCCCGGACGGTCTTCGGCTGAAATCAGCAAGGAGGTTTTATCCACGCCGCTTGCGGGCAGTAAGGTGCGTCCCACTACGAGAAACCGGGTGCTGTTGTCCGGTTGATCTTCGATTTGCGCGTGGAGCAAATTCAGGTGATAAATACTACCGGCCGATTGACCGGCAATGGCGGCGGCATCAGGCCTGCCGCGCACCCGCCGTGCCGCCTCGGCGTTGGAGGCCACCGGCACCCGCTCGGCGTTGGGCAGGTTTTCCCTCAGCCAGCGGCGGCATTGGGCCAGGGACTGGCGGTGGGAATAGACCCGTTCAATCCCCGCCAGGCTATCGGCACTGCTAAGCAGGTTATGGTGGATAGGGATCTCCAGCTCGCCGCAGATTTTCAATGGCGACACCACGAACATGTCCAGGGTGTTGTTGACCGCCCCTTCGGTGGAGTTTTCCACCGGCACCACGCCAAAGTCTGCGTGGCCATTTTCAACATCAGCAAACACTTCCTCGATGGTACCCAGGGGCAAAGACTTTATCGAGTGGCCAAACTGTTTCAGGGCCGCAGCCTGGGAGAAAGTGCCCTCAGGACCCAGAAAAGCGATTTTCAGCGGGTCTTGCTGGGCCAAACAGGCGGACATGATTTCCCGAAACAACCGCAGCATTTCCTCGTTGGACAGGGGGCCGTTGTTTCTATCGACCACCTGACGCAACACGCTGGCCTCGCGCTCCGGCCGAAAAAGATCAATGCTTTTTAGATCGCCGCCCTTGATTCGGCCCACTTCCCTGGCAATTTCCGCCCGTTCGGTGATCAGCTTTTGGAGGCTGATATCAATCGCGTCTATCCGCTCGCGCAGACCGCCCAGGCCCTGTTCATCGGCCATATCAGAAAAGATAATTCATAAGCAGCCAGCCCACCATGGCCGCTGACAGGGCCAGACAAACTGCCACAATAATGGTATCCCTGCGACGGGTGTCTGAGTTTTCGACGGGGCCGTCGCCAGAGGATTGGCCGGCTCCTGGGTTGGAATTGACGCCAGACCCCGATGAGTTCTCAGAACCGGACGGGGCTGGCACCACCGGGGCAGTAAACACCTGGGTGTTGCCAGAACCGGTAACTGCCTCGGCGACTCCCGAATAGGCCTTGCCTGGGACAAAGCCCGGCGCTTCCAGCAGGAATCGATGATGACCGGCAACGATCTGATCGCCAGCCCTGAGCTGGGCTTCGCTGACCTGGTGGCCGTTAACCTGCATTCCCCGGGCGTGGCGCAGAAACACCCCATTTTGTTCAACCTCCAGCACTGCCTCCGCCTCAACATCGGGCAGCGGCAGTTGGTCGCTGGCGCCACCGAGTTTGAGCTGATCAAACAATGACACCGCCTGACCGGTCAAAGGTCCATTGAGACCACGAACTAAAAATCGCGGCGGATGCTCACGGTTGGCCTCGGCGATCTGGCCAGTGGCAGAAGAAAGGTCGTTGAGGCGGTTCAAATCCCCATGAAGTAACACGGTTACGCCAGCGAGCTGGAGCTGATCACCAAGACGCAGAATGGATTTTGATTCCACCGACCGGTCGTTGACTTTGATGTCAATGCCGTCGGCTTCAGCAAGCAGGGTAATACCGCGATGATCCACCGCAACCATGGCGTGATTGTCTAGCAGACCGTCCGCGCACAGTGTGACTTCGCAAGACTCGGCGGCACCGATGGAAAAGGTACCTTTACCGAGAGCGACTTTGTCGTGCTCCCCATTGGGAAAGACCAAATGCATGCAGCAACCGTTCCCTGCCGTCCTTGGGGCGTCACTGTAACACTGGCCCCGGATTTTTCCTATTCTCGACGGCGTCCGCTAGAGGCTGGGAGTAGGCCCTGCCCTGGCGGGAAAGCCGTCTACTGAGACGGTAACTCCAGGCAGGTTTTAGTTACCGTCATCATCGTCGTCGTCTTTGCCGCCGCCCAGTAGAGATCGGAGCAGTTGTTTCTTAGCCCGATCCTTATCTGACTGTTCTTTCTGCTCTCCATCAACGGCCTCATCATCGTCATCGTTGCCCAGCAGCTTATTCAGCAACTCGTCCTTTTTCTCATCAATTTTGTCCTGCTGAGAGGCCAGCAGAAGCTTCGCCACGTCAATGGAAATGCCCGGCGCGGACAGGTCGCCGGACAAGCTCAGTGGAATCTTCTTTCCGGCAATTTTGTCGAGTCCTGACAAGCCGGTGGCATCCAGTAATACCGGAACCAGATCCCCTTTGACGGTCATATCGGCAAGATTAATGGTGAGGTTTCCGTCCACCGTCAGGATGGGCGATCGCAGCGCCAGCTGCGAGGTGCGCATAACGCCGTTCTCAACCACTGCCTCAAGTACCATGCTGGAAAAGGTGGTTTGGCCTTCCGCCGCTTTGGCGTCGCTGTCAGAGGACGATTTATCCAGCAGACTCATGGCGCGATTCAGGGCGCCAAATACGTCCATGCCGAAAATAGCGCCATCGTTAAAGGCAAAGCTAATGGTGCCGTTGGCACCGGCCAGCGGATTGGCTCCCAGCGGGTCATCCATGGTCAGGTTGGCCTTCAGATCGCCGGTGCCAGTCATGTACTGGGTGCCAAGAAAATCCGTCAACAGCGGGCCTGCCTGCACATTACTAATCTTCTGATCGAAGGTCAGGCGGCCCTGGCCGTCGGTCTTTAGCTGGACCTGGGTGTCGAGTAGGCCGCCGTAGAGACCGGCATTCATCGGCTCAAGGGTAATGCCGTCAGGGCCGGAACTTAGCTTCAGAGTTACGTCGGAGGCGCTGACTCCAGCCACTTTCATGGATCCAATGCCAATTTCCCCGGTCAGCTGACCTAAATCCAAATCGGCTAAATTCACCGGCTCAGAGTCACCGCTGCTGGCCGCTGGGGCCGACTCTGTCTCGGGCAGATAGCGGTCCACATCAATGGCGTCAACGTCAATGGCAAAGGTGCCGGCCAGCTTTTGCAGATCGGAGATATTGGCCTTGCCGGTGACCGTGGTGTCGTCCAGTTTTATGGTCATAGACTCCAAGCTGGCCCGGTTTGGCTTCATGGTGAAACTCAGCTTGGTGGAGAAAGCAGCCAGGGCCTGGCTGTCAGCAGACTGGAAGGCAGCGCCGACAGCGTCTTCCAGCCAGTCTCTTAGGTTAAACGCGGGAATTTCCAGCTGTCCGGAGATTACTTGCTGATCGCCACTAACCCGACTGCCCGATACGCTCAACAGGACCTTGGCGGAACCGGATTCCAGCACCAGGCCCTTAGCGGAAAGCGAGTCGTCAGCCTCGGTGTAACTCAGGGGCTCACTCAGGGAAAGCTTAAACGGCAAGCCCGCCTGCCCGGCCTCAGCGGCAGCGGTTTTGCCAGTGACCGACAGTCGGGAAACTTCCAGGGACATGGGCGATGCGTCCAGCAGGCCGCGACCCTCCAGGCTGGTTTGGAGGCTAGCATCAAGCTGGCCATCCACCGCCATATTCATGGAAACATCAAGGCTTAACGGGCGGCTGGAATTTATCGCGCTGGTGGTGAGGTTAAACTCAGAAATCGCCGCTTTGAGATCTGCCTCAGCATCACTGTAGGCAACCCGGCCACCGAGCACCTGCACCCCAGCAACGTTCAGGTCCAGGGATCCATCTGATGAGTCGTCGCTAGCCACTGAGCTATCTGCCGAGGCCTCGCCAGTCACCAGGCTGGCCCAGTTGCTTTGACCCGCTGCATTGACTTCCAGATTGACATCCGGAGCCCGCAGCAAAACGTCGCCCACCCGTATCTGTCCGCGCAGCAGCGGCAGCAGCTGCACCCGCACGGTGGCTTCATCCACGCTCAGCAGATGGGGGGCAGAAAATCCGCTCTCGTTGGCTACGGTAACCTGATTGAGCTCGATGGCAATCCAGGGAAACACTGACCAGGCCATGGGTCCCTGCAGCAGCACCTGGCGCCCCAGGGCCTTGGAGGCTTCCTCAGCGATACGTTCACGGTGATCGTTAGGATCCACAACCATGGGCAATACCAGACCCGCCGCTACCACCAGCACAACCAGGGTGATTACCCCGACAACCAGCCATTTAACAAATTTCATGATGTCCTTGCTCTTCTTGTCGCGCCAAGTGGGCGCGGTAATGGTCACTATAACGTGCCCCAGCCGACCTGGCAGCGTCAGCGATGCACATTGTTCACGATCAACAACCGCACTGGGCCTGCTAAGATATGCCAATGAGCAAAATCACTATCCGCCGGGAGCATGCCGGAGGGCTGGACAAGGCGCGGGCCGCAGCCGATCAGATTGCCAGTGAAATGAACCAGAAGTTTGGTGTTCAGTGCCGCTGGCAGGGAGACACCATGGCCTTTACCCACAGTGCACTGAGGGGCCAGATCCAGGTCAGCGACGAGCTGATTGAAGTGGACGCCAAACTGGGTTTGCTGGCATCACCGCTGAAGTCGACCCTGGAATCGCGGATCCATCAGTTTATCGATGATTATCTGGCCTGAGTCGGTTGGCCGTCCTGCCGTGCAGCGCTGGCAGTTTTAGCCCTCAGCAAACTGCTGCCAACCAAAATCTAATTCCTGGTCCGGCTGCTGGGACCTTAGAGCGTTGCAGATATGCAGTTCGCGGTGGCCGATGGCATCAAGAAACTCCTGGGCTTCACCCATTCGGTCAAAGGCCTGGAAACCGTGCTCGAGAAATACCTGTAAATCTGACAGCCCTGCCACCTTAGCCGGCCAGCGAGCCATTTTCAGAGTTCGATAAATCATCGGCAAAGACACCATGTGGTCCAGTGCCTGGCCCACCTTGACCACCTGAAAAATCTGTTCCTGCCGCTCAGCAGCGCTGGCGCTGCTGCGATAGCAGCTGGCATATTGGGCGGGGCTCATGCTGGCGATATCGATACCTTGGCGCTGCACAGCGCGGGCGGTCATGAAGTCCAGAGACTGAGCGGTGGATTGCGCGATAAGGGCCTGCTCAACGGTTGCCAGCACCGACAGCGGCAGCAGCTTAAACATAAGCGGCACCATTTTGGCCATCTGCTGATTGCGCCGCTGCAAATTGCTGGGCGCGTAGAGTTCTTCGACAAAAAACACCATCGCCTCGCGGTGGCTTGGGCGGCGCCAGAAATCGCCGTAGGTTTCCCGCAGCCGGTCTTTCTGCCACTGCTCAAGGGCTGTCACCAGCCCACTCAAACCCTCCTGGGCAACCTCCAGCTGCCACTGGTGACTGACCTCCAACTGGTGTTGCAGACTCTCCTTTGTTGTCATGACCGTGCTGCTACCCCTGGCTTTAGTGTGTTTATTCTAGAGTTGTTCACTAAGGTTACGTTCATCATTCATTAATTGTCGCTTACTGCGACGCGGAGACAATCATGGCGAAGAAAAAAGTTAGCAAGCGCAGCTCGAAGAAGAGCTCAAAGAACAGTGCCAAGGCAGAGACTGCAAGGGATAACGTGAAGGAATCGGCAAGTCAAATCTGGTTGGCAGGTCTTGGTGCGTTGTCGAAAGCCGGCGAAGAAGGTGCCCGGTTTTTTGAAAACCTTGTGCGTGATGGTCTGTCCATGGAAAAGAAGGCCCGCAAGGAAACCGGCAGCAAGGTGAACGAAGTCCGGGAAGCGGTTGAAGGCACGGTGGGCCAGGTTCAGGCCCGGGCCTCAGCCTCCTGGGACAAGCTGGAGCGTGTATTTGAAGATCGCGTCGCCAAAGCCCTGTCTGGCCTGGGTGTGCCCAGCAGTGAAGACGTCAAAGCCCTCAGCAGCCGAATTTCGGATCTGCAGGCATCGGTGGACCAGTTGACTGGTAAGAAAGTGGTGCGGCGTAAGGTGGCAAGCAAGAAAAAGACCCGCACAGCCAAGGCCAGCAGCACCAAGAAGGTCTCGACCAGCACCGCCGCCAGCAAGAAAACCGCCACCAGGGCGGCTGCCGCGGCGAAAAAGACCAGCAGAAAAAAGGTGGTTCGTAAAAAAGCCGCCAGCACGAAAGCCAGCACTCCTAGCGCCTAATTGACGAGTGCTCACCCAAATGGTGCTGTTACATCGACGCTGCCGTAGCTGATTCCCTCTTCAGCTGCGCGTGACGGCCCATAGGATGCCGGGGATTTCCCCGGCATCGTTTTTTCTAATACCCGCTAAATACTCTGCATCACCAGCCCACTATCGCTACCAATGGATGCCCCTCATCAGCGAAGCAAAGGCGATTTGCTCACTGGTAGGTGACTTGCTCTCGCCGCCATTCTTGCCCCGGGCCGCTGAGGAATCGGGAAACAGGCGAAAAGCGGTGTTCATAACGACTTCGGCCGACTTGGGCATCACCGCATGCAGCACCTGGGCACAGATCCCGAGCCGGGTCGCAATGCGCTGGGGCCGTCGAATGATGGCGTCGCTGATCATGTCCGCCGCTTCTTCCGGGCTGATCGTCGGCACGCTGTTGTAGAT
>CAYGPO010000066.1:0-25417 GCA_964351665.1 uncultured Gammaproteobacteria bacterium
ACCATCACTGGTCTGGTAAACCCGGTAAAAAGCGGCGCCGCCAAGGGGGCGATCCAACCCTGGCTGGGGTGATCGGCTTTCAACAAATACCGGGCCTGATACATTAGAGGGCTAAAGAGGGCCAAATCTTGTCGGTCCACATTTTTCCTCAAATCAATCTGCTTTCCGTTGATGATGATAAGGTGGAAAACGCCGTGTTGGACGTCCTGGGTCTCCGAGCGCAAATGCACTGGGTACCTTTTGAAATTGGGGGTATCCTAGCGGGTATTCGAGCGCTAAGCCTCACCCCATGTCAATAAAAACAAAAGCTTAACCCCATATGCTGCTGATGATCGATAACTACGATTCGTTTACCTACAACCTGGTTCAGTATTTCGGCGAACTGGGTGCAAAGGTGCATACGGTTCGAAACGACCAGATATCCCTGGACGACATAGACGCTCTTGAGCCTGAGCGTATAGTGCTGTCGCCGGGTCCATGCACGCCAACCCAGGCGGGCATTTCTAACCAGGTCGTGCAGCGTTATGGGGGTAAGATTCCACTGCTGGGGGTTTGTCTTGGGCATCAGTGCATTGGTGAGGTGTACGGTGGCCATGTAGTGCGGGCAGCAAAGGTGATGCACGGCAAAACCTCGATGATTTATCATCGTTCGGAGGGGGTCTTTGCGGATCTGCCCAACCCCTTTGAGGCCACTCGATACCATTCATTGATTATCGCTGCCGATAGTGTTCCGGCAAGCCTGGAAGTCACCGCCTGGACCCAGGACGACAACGGTGAGCGGCAAGAGATTATGGGCCTTAGGCATCGCTCCTTATGTGTTGAAGGGGTTCAGTTTCATCCCGAGTCCATCCTGACCCGCTGCGGCCATCAGCTGCTGGGTAATTTCCTCAACAGTGAGATAGTCAGTCATGCGTGAGTTGCTGGAAAAAGTTGCCTCAAGGCAAGACTTAAGTGAGGCCGAGATGACCCAGGCCATGAATCAGATCATGGACGGAGAGGCCACGGCTTCGCAGATGGGAGCGCTGCTGCTGGGGCTTAGGACCAAGGGCGAAACCGTAGAGGAATTGGCTGCTGCCGCCAGCGTCATGCGCCAGCGGGCAACCCGGGTCCGATCCCAGCGTGAGCCGCTGATTGATACCTGCGGTACCGGCGGTGACGGCGTGGGTACGTTCAATGTTTCCACCGCCTGCGCTTTTCTGGCCGCCGTCGGCGGCGCCAACGTTGCGAAACACGGCAATCGCTCGGTCTCCAGCAACTCAGGCAGTGCCGATGTGCTGGAGGCTGCCGGGGTGAATATTGACCTGGGGCCGGAGCAGGTTGGCACCTGTATCGACAAGCTGGGCATTGGCTTCATGTTTGCCCCGGCCCATCACGGCGCAACCCGCTTTGCGGTGCCGGTGCGAAAGGAGCTTGGCGTAAGAACCCTGTTCAATTTGCTGGGGCCCATGACCAACCCGGCCCTGGTGAAGCGTCAGGTGATGGGGGTTTATTCGCCCCATTGGGTTACTCCCATCGCCCAGGTGCTGGGCAAACTGGGGGCGGAGCATGTGATGGTGGTGCACGCAGAGGACGGATTGGACGAAATCAGCCCGTCAGCACCCACCCAGGTGGCGGAATATCGGGCTGGGGAGCTGAGCCACTGGACCGTGACGCCGGCAGATCACGGCATCAGCGTCGATCTGGCGGAGATTTCCGCTGACAGCCCGGAGCAAAGTCTGGCCCTGGTGCAGCAGGCGCTGACCCAGAGCACCGGGCCGGCAGCGGCGGTGGTTGCCCTGAACACGGCGGCTGCGCTTTATGTGGCGGGGGTGGTGAAATCTTTTGTCCAGGGGGTGGCGGCGTCCCGTCGTCTGCAGAGTCAGGGCAAAGGCTGGGAGCTGATGCAGCAGCTGGCTAACCTAAGTCAGAGGCTCGCCGCCGGTGAGTGACGATATCCTGACCAAGATCCTGCGCCAAAAGGCCCAGGAGGTCACCCAACGGGCCTCCCGAATTTCCCTTCGAGAACTCAGCGCCAGAGTTGAAGACTGTCCGGCCACCCGTGGATTTGCTGCGGCAATGAAGGGCCGCGCTGAACAGGGCCAGCCGGCGATCATTGCAGAAATCAAGAAGGCGTCACCCAGTAAGGGGCTGATTCGAGAGGATTTTGATCCCATCTGGCTGGCCCGTCGCTATCAGGCGGGGGGCGCAACCTGTCTGTCGGTGCTCACCGACGAACAGTTTTTTCAGGGCCATGATCGTTATCTGAAAGATGCCCGGGCTGCCTGTTCATTGCCGGTGCTGCGCAAAGACTTTGTGCTGGACACCTACCAGGTCTACGAGGCCCGGGTGCTGGGCGCTGACTGCATCTTGCTGATTGTCGCGGCGCTGGGGGATGCTGCCTTGATGGAGCTGTCAGTGTTGGCCCATGAACTTGGGCTGGACGTGTTAATTGAGGTGCATGATCTTGAAGAGCTGCAGCGAGCCCTGGTCTTGCCTAGCCAGCTCATAGGCGTTAACAATCGAAATCTACGGACCTTCGAAACCAGCCTTAGCACCACCCTTGATTTGCTGCCCCAGATACCCCCGGACCGTCTGCTGGTCACGGAGAGCGGCATTGCCGACAGGGCAGACGTAACCACTCTGAAGGACGCCGGAGTCAGCGCCTTTCTGATCGGCGAGACCTTCATGCGGGCAGCAGACCCGGGAACCGCAATCGAGCAGATGTTCGCCAGGGACTAACCGGGCGGCAGCTTGCAGCCCGGCCCACTATGGCTGTTTAGAGGTCGCTAAGTCCGCTGAGCACAACGATGGTTTTGCCGCTGACGTTAATCATGCCTTCTTCCTCCAGTCCTTTTAGCACCCGCCCGGCCATTTCCCGGGAGCAGCCCACGATGCGACTGATTTCCTGCCGCGATACTTTGATCTGCATACCGTCAGGATGGGTCATGGCATCGGGTTCCAGGGTCAGATCCATCAGCGTGCGGGCTACCCGCCCCTGGACGTCCATAAACGCCAGCCGCCGCACCTTGCGTGAGGTGTGCAGCAGGCGGTCGGTGAGCTGTCGGCCGATGGCGTAGAGTATATGCGGACAGTCCGCCACCAGTTCGTTTTGAAACAGCTGGCCCAATTTGCCGTAGCTGATTTGGGCCAATTCACAAGGGGTGCGGGTTCGCACCATGACCTCGCGCCGCTCTGGCTCCATGTACAAACCCATCTCGCCGATGAAGTTACCTGGGTTCAGGTAGGCGAGTATCAGCTCATGGCCTTCCTCGTCCTCGACGCTGACCGTGACAGATCCCTCAATGACGTAGTAAAGCGTGTCTGCCATGTCGCCGGGTCTGATGATCGGCGTCTTGTTTGGATACTTGCGACGGTGACAGCTAACCAGGAAGCGGTCGATGGATGTCTCGTCAAATTCAAAAAAACCTTCGTTATAGTTCTTGCGGTCCAAATGCAGCGCCCCTTCTGTTTTCTGGCATACCCCTGCCGTCAGCCATACATGCGGCTGCGGATCGCAACTTCCCCGTAGCGCTGATTTTTAGCCTAAATAGCCCCAACGTGCAAACTCCTTGTGGCGGGCAGCCGTCGGTTTGCTCCATAATTGCCTCGCTGAAATTCTTTCGATTGGTCCTGACTATCCTTTGGACCTGCGATCTATCAATGAAGTTCGGCCGATACTTCAGGAGCTGAACATTTGATTAAACCTCTTCCCAAGCTGCGACTGCACGGTTTTAATAATTTAACCAAGTCGCTAAGCTTTAATATTTATGATGTGTGTCTGGCCGCTGATGAAGGCCAGCGTCACGCTTATATCCAGTACATCAATCAGGCCTACAACGCCCAGCGCCTGACGGACATACTGACCGAAGTGGCCAGCATCATCGGCGCAACCATCCTCAACATCGCCCGCCAGGACTATGATCCCCAGGGAGCCAGCGTCACCATGCTGATCAGCGAAGAGCCCCTGGCCGGCGCTGATACCGATACCACTCTTGCAAGACCGGGCCCGCTGCCCGAGTCGGTGGTCACTCATCTGGACAAAAGCCACCTCACGGTGCACACCTATCCTGAAAGCAATCCGGCCAGTGATATTGCCACCTTCCGGGCGGATATCGATGTATCTACCTGTGGCGTAATTTCGCCGCTGCGTGCGCTGAACTACCTGATCCATAGTTTTGAATCTGACGTGGTGGTGCTGGACTACCGTGTTCGCGGCGTGACCCGGGACGTGCGGGGTCGAAAGCACTTCAAAGACCATAAAATCAATTCGATCCAGGACTTCTTGCCCCGGGAGACAAAATCGGCTTTTCAGATGCTGGATGTGAACGTCTACCAGGAAAACCTGTTTCATACCAAGATGATGCTGGCGGAGTTTGATCTGGACCGCTATCTGTTTGGGGTCAAAACCCAGGACTTATCCAAGGCCGAACGGACCCGCCATGAGCGACGACTCAAACGGGAAATTTCTGAGCTTTACTACGGCCGAAATTTCTAGGGAGTATCGCGGCGATACAGCTGCACCTCAGTGCCTTTGTAGTCAGTCTTGGTCCAGGGCTTGAAACCACATTTATCCGCCACTGCCACCGAGGCCGCGTTGACCGGATCGATCATGCAAACCGCCGGATTGTCCGGATAGTTGGTGTCGGCCCATTGCAGCGCTGCGCTGACCGCCTCAGTGGCCAGTCCGCGGCCGTGGGCGCCCCGGGATAGCACCCATCCTGCTTCAAGAAAAGGTGTCAAACTGGGCTCGATGCTGCGCTCAAAGTTAGCGAAGCCAGTCTCCCCAATAAAGCTGCCGCTGTGGCGGTCACAGATGATCCAGTAGCCAAATCCACGCAGAGACCAGTGGCCCGGGGAGCGGGAAAATTTTTGCCAGGCATCATCTCGACTCAGCGCCACGCCGGTAATGTGCTGCATGACCAGCGGATCTCCCTGCATCTGGGCAAAGTCATCAAAATCCGCCAACAGATGACCCCTCAGTCTGAGCCTGGGCGTCAAGATTTCCGGCACCGGCGGACTGCTAAGGGGGTAGGGCGGGGTCATAGGCGGTAGGCCAGCACTTTCATAATCCGGGCAGTACCGGCCATGGCAGCCCGAATCCAGCCCGGTAAGCTGACCGCACCGGCCTGTTTGGCTTCCTCACCGTGTCGCGCCTCATCGGCCATCATTTGCCTGACAACGGCTCGACTGCGTTGGTCTGGCTCGGGCAGTTGTTCAAGATGGTCCGCCAGATGTGCTTCCACCTGGCGTTCAGTCTCCACCACAAACCCCAGGCTCCAACGATCCCCAGCCAGGCCGGCGGCAGTGCCCAGGGCAAAGGACCCGGCATACCACAGCGGGCCCAATCGGCTGGGCCGGCTCCCCAACTCCGCTAACCGACTGTCACACCAGGCCAGATGGCGGGTTTCCTCGGCGGCGGCGGCCAGCATGTGCGCGGCAATTTGCGGATCTCTGGCCACCAGCGCCTGACCCTGGTAAAGCGCCTGGGCGCAGACTTCGCCGGCGTGATTGATCCGCATCAGCCCGGCGGCGTGGCGTTTTTCCTGGCTTTCCAGTTCTGCCTCAGCAACACCGTCAGCGGGGGAATCCGCCGTTTTAGCTGGTTGGGCAAGGGTGGTTCGAAGGGCCTGGTCGGCCTGGTCGATGATTCGATCCAGGGTTGAAAGCCGGCGCATGGGAATCGTTTGCTCAGTCATTTGTCTATTGTAAACGAGCGTGATCAGGGCTGGACATTTAGTTGACTTTTTTGCCCAATACGCGCGTTTTTTACGAATAACACTGGAGAGCATTATGAAATTTCGATTACTTAGCGCCATCACCATGGCCGTTGTGGCATCTACCCCGGTCATGGCTCAAGACGAGTTGGGCTGGTCCGGCAAAGGCGGCCTGGGCATTGTGTCTCAGCGAGGTAACGCTGAGACCGAAACCATCAATATCAACGCGGAACTTGTCAACACCATGGAGCAATGGCGCCATGTCTTAGGCCTGGCGGTTCTTAACAGCAGCGAAAATGAGGTGGACACCGCCAACCGGTTTGAGGTCTACGGTCAGAGTGACTACAAAATTAACGAAACCAGCTATTGGTTTGGTTCTGGCCGATACGAAGATGACGACTTCAGTCAATTCGAAAACCAGGCCACTATTGCGGCAGGTTATGGTCGTGAGCTGTTCAATAATGACGTTCACCTGCTGAACGGCGAAATAGGTATTGGTTATCGTCGCGCCGAGCTGCGGGGCAGCGGTGAAACCTCCACTGACCCTATCCTGCGGGGCAAGCTGGACTATGCGTGGAAACTCAGCGAGTCCGCCACACTGACCAACGTATTTCTGGTTGAATCAGGTTCAGACAATACCTTTGCCAAGAACACCACCGCTCTGACCGCGGATATCGCCAACAACTTTGGCCTGCAGCTGGCCTACGAAATTCGGCACAATACCGACGTGGACGATCCTGCCAACAACACCGATTTTCTGACCACCGTGAATCTGGTTTACAGCCTGGACTGATCAGACTACGATCAGCGCTCCGGGGTGCCTGCGGGCACCCCGGCCATATGCCTGCCTAAGTACCTGATTTAAAAGGTGCTGGACGGCCCCTGAATTAGGGCTGCGCAGGTCTTGCAAAGACTCAGCCCTTGCAGTAGTATCCCCGCCCTTATGTCGATGGCCGGGATACGGATTCCCTCATGAAAACTTTCAGCGCCAAGGCGCACGAGGTCGAGCGCGACTGGTACCTCGTAGACGCTAACGGAAAAACCCTCGGACGGCTTGCCAGTGAAGTGGCATCGCGTCTGCGTGGAAAACACAAAGCCGAATATACCCCTCACGTAGACACGGGTGACTACATCGTCATTGTCAACGCAGAGAAAATAGGTGTGACCGGCAATAAACTGCAGGACAAAATGTACTACCGACACACCGGGTACATTGGAAACCTGAAATCTGCCAACCTTCAGACCATGATGGATCGCAGCCCGGAGCGAGTGATCGAGCTTGCTGTGAAGGGCATGCTGCCGAAAAACCCCCTGGGCCGCGCGATGTTTCGCAAGCTAAAGGTTTATGCTGGCACGGAACATCCTCACACCGCTCAGCAGCCTCAGGCTCTAGAACTCTAACAGGACAATTAGATCACCATGTCTTCAGAACAATATTATGGAACCGGTCGACGAAAGTCTTCTGCTGCCAGGGTCTTTGTAAGGCCCGGACGCGGCGGTATATCGGTTAATCAAAAGCCCCTGGACGAGTTTTTTGGCCGTGAAACGGCCCGCATGATCGTCAAACAGCCCCTGGAACTGACCGGGCTGACCGACCGTTTCGACATCATCTGCACCGTCAGCGGCGGCGGAACCACCGGCCAGGCCGGCGCGATTCGCATGGGCCTGACCCGGGCACTGATGGAATATGACGAATCCCTGCGCGGCGAGCTGAGAAAAGCCGGCTTTGTTACCCGAGACGCGCGGGAAGTTGAGCGGAAGAAAGTGGGTCTGCACAAGGCACGAAAAGCCACCCAGTACTCCAAGCGTTGATTGCGCGCTGGCATCAGGGCTCAGTCCTGGTGTCGCGGAGTCATGAAAGCCCGCTTATCGCGGGTTTTTTTGTGCCTAGTGGGCGGCGAACAATCGCTCAACAGGCCGCCGATTGCACCCAAGACGATTGATCCTACAGCTGGCAAAGTGCATAGTTATCAGCTACATGAGGGAATAATGTCAGTAGATACTAAAACTCTGTCCCGGCTCTATCCCATGGACACCCTGGCTGAGGCCCATCTTCGGATGATGGCTGAGCACGGTGAGGTACGGGACTACGGCCGGGATCAAACGCTTTTTCGTGAAGGCGACAACGACGGCGAGAGTCTTTTTCTGCTGTCTGGCTCGGTCAGCTGTCGCTACGCCGACGGCCGGGTGCGGGAACTGCACGCCGATTCCGACCGCACTCGGTATGCCATTGGGGATTTCCAGCCCAGACGGTTCACCGCTGTGGTGTCCGGGATGGGCGCCAAGTCTGTGGTGTTTGATCGAAACTTCCTGGAAAAGGTTGTGACCTGGGATCAGATCAGCCGTTCCTCTCAATTCACCTTGCCTGACGGGCGCGCAGAATCTGCCCGCTGGGTGTTCAAGATGCTCAACAGTCAGGCGCTGCTGCGACTGCCGGCGGGTAACATTGAGCGGATGTTTGAGCGTTTTGAACTGATCACCGTGATGCCTGAGCGAAGAGTGATTAACGAAGGGGAGGAGGGGGACTACTTCTACGTCATTCGTAGCGGTGAATTCCAGGTGCTTAAGTCCACCGATGGACAGGAGAAGACCGTTGCCAGCCTGTCGGAAGGGGACAGTTTCGGCGAAGACGCGCTGACCTCAAACGAGCCGCGAAACGCCAGCGTTGTGGCCAGAACTGCGGCTCAGCTAATGCGCCTGGGAAAGGCAGATTTCAGCGAGCTGCTGAAGCACCCGGTGGTGGATTGGGTATCTCCGGGGCAGGCCTCAGCGTTGGTGTCTGGCGGCGGTACGCTGCTGGATGTGAGGATGAAAGAAGAGCACCTGCAGCGGAGTTTGGCGGGCAGCATCAATACGCCGCTGTTTCGTCTGCGAGAAGAAATGGCTGGTCTTAAGACCGATAAGCCCTATGTGGTGTTTTGCGAAACCGGCGAGCGAAGCGCGTCGGCGGCGTTTATTCTTAACAAGCTCGGTTACCGGGTGTTTGCGCTGCGGGGCGGGCTTTCCAGCGTTTCCCGGCAGCTGATCATGCGCAAAGCCTGATCAGGCCTAAAGAACTTCCACCCCGGATTCTGTGGCAACGATGACGGTGTCAGCGGGCCTAGCGGCAAACAGTCCCACGCAGACCACCCCGGCCAGCCCATTGATTGACTGTTCAAGGCCTATCGGGTCGGTGATGCGAAGATTATGCACATCGATAATATGGTTGCCGTTGTCCGTGATTACCCCGGAACGATATTCGGGTTGACCACCTAGAGCCACCAACTGTCTTGCGACGTAGCTGCGGGCCATGGGCACAACTTCCACCGGCAGCGGGAAGTTGCCCAGTATCTCCACCTGTTTGCTGGCATCGACAATGCAGATGAATTTGTCGGCGCAGGCGGCCACAATCTTCTCCCGGGTCAGGGCGCCGCCGCCACCTTTGATCAACCGTTTGTGGGGATCGACCTCGTCGGCGCCGTCAACATATAGATCCAGGCCTCCTACATCGTTCAATGAGCTGACTTCAAAGCCCGCTGCATTTAAGCGTTGGGTGGTAGCATCAGAGCTTGAGCACAAGGCTTCAAACTGAAGATCTGAGTCGGCTAGCGCATCGATAAAGCAATTGACGGTGGAGCCGGTTCCAACACCCAGGGCCATCCCGTGTCGCACCGCTTTCAAAGCCGCTCGGGCAGCGATGACTTTTAAATCATGGGGGTTCATGGTTATTCCAACCCTAAGATGAGGTTAAAGTGATCAACGTCCACCGGCATAACCGACAGCCGGTTACCTTTCCGGGTCAGGGCAAAGCCCTCCAGATCGTCACGTTCTTTCAGTTCTTTCAGTGAGATGGTCCGCGCGAATTTGCGCTTGAGTTTGACGTCCACCATGAACCAACGGGGATTATCGGGATCGGATTTCGGATCGTAGTGATTGTCGCCGGGATCAAAGGCCGTGTGATCTGGATAGCTCTCTCGAACCACTTCGCACAGCCCGACGATTCCCGGGGTCTGGCAGTTGGAATGATAAAAAAACACCTCATCACCCTTTTTCATGTCATCGCGCATCGTGTTGCGGGCCTGGTAGTTTCTCACCCCGTCCCAATGCTCAGTCTGATTGGGCATCGCCGCCAGGTGATCAATGCCAAATTCCTCCGGTTCGCTTTTTATCAGCCAGTATTTTTTCATCCGCAGTTGATCCATTCATTTTCGGTAACCACCTGTGCCAGCGGCACGTCCCAGGGGTCGTTGGGCAGTTCACCGGCCTGTTGGCAGGAAAATGCTACGCCGCTCATCAATGGGCCATCGCCGGGCTCGCGCTGGAGCATAAACGAAAACGCCCGGTCGTAGTATCCACCGCCCATGCCCAGGCGCCTGCCGCTGCGGGTAAAGGCCAACAAGGGCAACAGCACCAAATCCATCGCTGTGGCGGGCCGGCTTGCTGCGTTGGCCTTGGGTTGCCGGGTGCCCAGGGCTGAAACCTCCATAGGGGCGTGAGAATTCCAGGCCGCAAAGTCCATGCGGCCAGCTTTCAGGCGGGGCACCCACACCTGCTTGCCGGCATGTTCGGCAAATCCAATCAGAGATTGCAGATCAACCTCGTCGGGCATGGCCACGTAGGCTGCCAAATGTTGGCAGTTAGCGAACGACGGGTGTTCTTCAATGGAGCGACAGATGGTCTGGCTGGCGAACCAGCGCTGGTGTTCGGATAAGCCTAAGCGACGGTCCTTCCACAGCTTGCGCTGCTGAGACTTTCGCTCAGCGGAAGGGGGTAAAGAGGGCATCCTCCGCCTGTGCCGTTACGAGGTTAGCGACCTTGAACCATCGGTTCAGGTGGGGAAACGTGCTGCACCCTAGGCTTTCCGCACAAGGCAGACATGCACACTGGTTACAACGTTGTTTCTCCGTGGTCAAAATAACTAGGGTCAAGGCAAATGCAGACTCGTTATCGAACACCGCAGAGGAGCCCATAGCTGAACTATACCATGGGAGTGTGAAGGAACTGCCTACTGATCGGCATCTTGAGCATTAAGGTGATTTTGGCTGCCTGGGGCAAGTGCGCCAGCTCTTTGCGGGTCTATCTTGAACAAACTGGCGAGCGGGGAACTCTGCCCATGGGCGAGGGCTTATTTAAGCTGCTCCGCTTCCAGTCGACTGCGCAGGGATTTAAGCCGCTCGGCAACGTTGCTGGAGACGGTTTCCTCACGGGATTTCACCTTCAGGAACTCGTTGGTGATGTTCAGGCCCGCTAACACAGCGACCTTTTCCATCCCAACAATGTTGGCCCCATCACGGATGCCACGCATTTGCTGATCCAGGTAGTCGGCAGCGTCCAGCAGCTGGCGTCGTTCGCCAGGCTCGCAGGCGATGCGATATTCACGGTCCAAAACGTTGACGGTAACCGCTTCTTTACTGCTCAAGTGCTCTGTTCCAGTGACTTAAGTCGAGAGATCATGGCTTCCACCCGGGTCCGAGCCTGTTCATTTTTTGCGACCAGATTGGCTCTTTCAGCCACCAGAGATTCCTGGCTGGCTCGCAGCGAACGGTTTTCCTCTCGGAGCCTTTTCAGCGCGCTCAGTAGCTCGTCCATCCGGCTTTCTACGGCCAGCAGATCGTCGACGGCGTGTTCAATACTTCCCATACCAAAGCAGCATAAATTGCGCTTAAAGCCAGGTCAATGATTGTTTTGCTACCCTTCAGATTTTGAAGGCTTTTTACTCAATTTAGCCCAGCCAATGAGGACCTGAACACGCCACAAGTTGGAAAACCGCGGGTATCGGAGCGGGATCGACCCTTGGTACTATGTAGGGATGTCTGAAGTCCCTCCCTTTGATTCCCTGAAAGAGCAGTTCAGTGCTACTGCCATGGCACTTAATCCTGCCGAGCTTCATGGCGTGCTGTGCGCGCTGCTGAGTTTTGATCCCGAAACCGATGTGGAGACCTGGCTGGTGGCTGCCATGGGCGAGTCCTTTGCATTACACGAACTCGATGGAGAGCTGCGCCAGTCGCTTTATTGGCTGTTTGACTGGGCTCAAGACAATTTATCCGACAAAGAGTTTGGCTTCAGGCTGCTGGTTCCCGACGACGCAGCGGGCCTGAATGAGCGCATTAGCGCCCTGTCTGCCTGGGGTTCAGGGTTCCTGGCGGGAGTTGGCCACATGGCTCAGGATTTGGACCAGCTGGCGCCAGAAATTGGCGAGTTTGTGAGCGATCTGACCGAAATCGTGCGGGCTGACCACGACGCCGACGACGGCGACGAAGAGGCCGAGGATCAGTATTTTGAATTAGCAGAATACGTGCGCCTGGGTGCCATGATGACCTTCGACGCACTCAGCGAAGAAGTGAGCCAGGCAGCGCCAGACGGAACCTTATTGCATTGATCAAGCAGGTCGAGTTTGCCCGCCGTCGCCGCCAGCTGATGCGGATTGTCGGCGAGGGCTCAATGGTTGTGGTGCCGGGGACCCAGATACAGCTGCGCAACGGCGATGTCCAGTTCCCCTTCCGGCAGCACAGCGATCTTTACTACCTCACCGGCTTCGACGAGCCCGACTGCGTGCTGGTAATGGCGCCTGGCCGCCCTGAGGGTGAAACGGTGCTGTTCTGTCGGCAAAAGTGCGCCAACGAGGAAATGTGGCACGGAGAGATGGCGGGCCTGCAGGGTGCGGTGAAACGGTTCGGCATGGATGACGCGTTCCCGATTTCGGATTTGGACGACATTCTTCCTAACCTGATGGAAGGTTATGAACGCCTTTACTATCCGCTGGGGCGGGAGACGGCCTTTGATCAGCGGGTCATGGAATGGATCAGCAGCAGTCGTCGGCGCAAGGGCGCCCGGCCGCCGGAAGAGTTTATTTCCCTGGACCATCATCTGCACGATATGCGGCTTTATAAGAGCGCCAGCGAGATGCGCTCTATGGCCAGGTCTGCAAAAATTGCGGCCCGGGCCCACCTAGTGGCCATGCAGGCCTGTCGCCCCGGCGTGACTGAATACCAGCTGCGGGCAGAACTGCTCAGGGAGTTTCACCTAAGTAACGCCAGCGCCTCCTACCAGCCCATCGTCGGTGGCGGCGCCAACGGCTGCATCCTGCACTACACCCGCTGCACCGACACGCTGAAAGACGGTGATCTCGTGTTGATCGACGCCGGCGCGGAGTATGACCACTACGCGTCCGATATCACCCGCACCTTTCCCGTTAACGGCCGTTTCACGCCGGAACAACGGGCGGTATACGATATTGTGCTGGAAGCGGAAATGGCGGCTATTAAGGCGGCCCAGGTGGGCAACAGCTGGCTGGCGCCCCACGACGCGGCGGTGAGGGTGATCACCCGCGGGCTAATTCGGCTGAAACTCATCGAGGGGCGGCTGGACAGCGCAATCCGAAAGCGCAGCTATGAGCGTTTTTTCATGCATAAAACCGGTCATTGGCTGGGAATGGATGTTCACGACGTTGGCGATTATGAGATTCACGGACAGCCCAGAGAGCTGGAGGCGGGCATGGCTTTTACCGTAGAGCCGGCCATTTACATCGACGGCAAGAGAGACATTCCCAAGGGCTTTCGACACATCGGTATTCGGGTCGAGGACTCCCTGGTTCTGCGAAAAAAAGGGCCTCAAGTGCTGTCGGCAGATGCGCCCAAAACCGTAGATGAGATTGAAGCGGTGATGGCGTGAGCCGCAGCTACGACATTGCCATTGTGGGCGGCGGACTGGTGGGCGCCAGTTTGGCCCTTAGCCTGGCACGCCAGAACTGGCGCGTGGTGATGCTGGAGCGGGCACCGTTTCGCGACGTGGCGCCGCCCACCTACGACGATCGCACCCTGGCCTTGTCCCTGGCCTCGCGCAATATTCTTCGAAGCATCGGTTTATGGCAGGGCTTGGAAAGCGCTGACGGCAGCCCATCGAGTGACGGAGTAACCCCAATCCGTCAAGTTCAGGTGACCCAAAAGGGCGCCCTGGGCTTGGTCAATATTCTGGCCAGCGAGCAGGGGCTGGAGGCCCTGGGTTATGTTGTCCAGGCCCGCAAGCTGGGACAGCAGGTGCTGAAAACCCTGCCCAGCCGTGTAGATTTGCTGGTGCCCTGTGAGGTATCTGAGATCACCATCGAAGACGCTCAGGTGACCGTCGGCTACCAGCTGGACGGACGCAGTGAAACCCTGACCACACGGTTACTGGTCGGCGCTGACGGCAGCCAATCCCGGATTCGTGATGCGGTGGGTATAGGCAGTGATCACTTTGACTACCAGCAAAAAGCCATTATCGCCAACGTGACGCCCCAGGTGGCCCATCAAGGGCGGGCCTTCGAACGCATGACTGGCACCGGGCCGTTGGCCATGTTGCCTCACGTAGAAGGTCGCTGCGGTGTGGTCTGGACCTGTGCCAATCACCAGGCTGACGAGATCCTGGCGCTGTCCGACGAGGCATTCCTGGCGGCTTTGCAGCAGCGCTTCGGCTACCGTCTGGGGCACCTGGGGCGGGTCGGGGTCAGGGCCAGCTACCCCTTGAGTCGGATCACGGTCAAAAGTCCGGTGACCCGACGCACTGTCATCATTGGCAATGCGGCTCACACGATTCATCCGGTGGCGGCGCAGGGTTTTAACCTGGGCCTGCGTGATGTTGCCGCCCTCAGTGAGCTGCTGTCTGGCGCCGCGGGTGGCGACCCTGGCAATGACCAGCTGCTGACAGACTATGCCCGCTGGCGCGAGCCCGACGTCAGTCGAACGGTGGCCTTCACCGACGCCATGGTACGGACCTTTGCGCAGTCGTTTGCACCGGTGGCGGTGGCCCGCAGCGCCGGTCTGCTGGCGCTGCAGCTGGTGCCTGCTCTGCGCTCGGCGCTGGCTCGCCGGGGCATGGGCTTTGGTGGCAGCCGCCCTCCAGCTATGGCCCTGGGAGAATCCCCACATGAGTGACCGCTTTGACGTGATTGTTATTGGCGCCGGCATTGTTGGCGCAGCCACCGCGTTGGCCCTGGCCAGGGATCGCTGGCGGGTAGCGCTGATTGAAGGTGCTGCCGCGCCGCAAAAACCCTTGGACCAGGACCCACCAGGGCTGCGGGTGTCGACCCTGAATCCAGCGGCCATCGAGATGCTGCGAAAACTGGGGATCTGGTCGGGCCTGCCCGGGAAGCGGCTGGGCTGGTTTGACCGTATGCAGGTATGGGAGTCGGAGCAGGAGCTGGGGGTCAGCTTCAGCGCCGCTGATGGGCAGCTGGCCCAGCTGGGTTGCGTGGTGGAAAATCAACTGTTGGCGGCGACACTCTGGCAGGCCTGCGAGGACCAGCTAACGGTTCGTGCCAGCTGTGAGCTGGCGTCACTGAAAATGACCGATGACCAGGGCCTGGTCACCCTGGCTGATGGCTCTGAGCTCAGTGCTGAGCTGATTGTTGCCGCCGACGGTGCCAATTCCACCGTCCGGGAACTGGCCGAAATTTCAGTGGACCGGCACAGCTATGGCCAACGCGGCCTGGTGACCACGGTGGATGTTGGCAATCATCAAGACACCGCCTGGCAGCGTTTTCTGCCCGACGGCCCGCTGGCCTTTCTGCCCCTGCCAGGTCCCAGCGCCTCCATCGTCTGGACCCTGCCCGAGGATGAAGCGCTGAGACTGCTTGAAGTGGAGGATCAGGTGCTGCTTGATCTACTTGGGGTAGCGGCCCAGGGCTGTGTTGGCGAGATCTCAGGGATCGGCCAGCGAGGAGCATTCCCGTTGACCCGCATGCATGCCAAAGACTACGTTACTGGCCGGGTTGCGTTGGTGGGAGATGCCGCCCACGTGGTGCACCCACTGGCCGGGCAGGGGGCAAACCTGGGCCTGCTGGATGCAGCAGCCATGGCCGACGTGCTTAGCCGACAGGGTCCAAAAAGCCGCGACGCCGGCGATCCCCGTGGCCTGCGTCGCTACGCCCGCTGGCGGCGCAGCGACAACGCCATTATGGTTTCGGCGCTGCATCAGATTGCCGGCTTTTACGCCAAAGATACCCCCGGCTGGCGGGGCATCAGACTGCTGGGGGCCAGGGCCCTCAATCAGGCTGGGTGGCTGCGCGGAGCGCTGGTTCGCCATGCCTCGGGCTTCGGTGGCAAGGTGCCGGAGCTGGCGCAGCCTTCAGTAATTAGCGGCGGATAAGGTTAGCGCTGAGCTGCCGATGCTTAAAAGCCTTAGGTGAGACTCCTGCAGGAGGCTATGATAATTGCGACCCGTTAGCGTCAGACCTGCCGGGAAACTCCTTGATGTACAGATCCTGTTTGGCAAACGGGATTTCGATCCCTGCTTCGGCAAAGGCGTGGTAAACCGCGATCAGCAGTTCATGGGTGATTTTGCCCCGCAGTTCCGGTTCGGAAATCCACACCAACAGCTGAAAATCCAGCGCTGAGTCGCCGAAGGCGCGCATCCGCACCCGGGCTGAGGGGTCAGGGCAGACGCCATCGTGGCCGGCGGCCACTGCCAGCAGGGTCTTGCTGACCAGGTTCAAATCACTGCCGTAGGCAACCCCCACCTTGATCCGGATGCGCATCTTGGTCCAGCGCCCGGAACTCTCATTGACGATTTTTGCGTTGGCGATTACCGCATTGGGAATGGTGATCTCCACATCGTCCCGGGTTAGTAGACGGGTGCTGCGCATACCCACATGGGTAACCATACCTCGTTCGCCGCTGTCCAGATTGATGTAGTCGCCCAGTTGATAGGGTGAATCTACCAGGATGAACACGCCGGAAAACAAATTGGCCAGGGTGTCTTTTGCGGCGAAACCCACCGCAATACCCACCACCCCGGCGGAGGCCAGCCAGGCGGTGGCGTCCACGTCCCAGATCTGCAGAATCATGTAGCTGCCGATGAGTAAAATCAGTAGCTTTGAAACGATATCGAACAGCGGGATGGTTCTGGGCTGAATGATGGGCACCCGGTCTTTCATTGCTGCCAGAGCATCCAGCACCGAGGAGCTGACTTTCAGGCCTGCCAGGGTCCAGATCAGCACCGTCAGGCTGAACAACAGCCGGATCAGTATGCTGGTCAACGAGGAGCTGAGGTTGGTGCTGATCACGGCCAGTGCCAGGGCGGCGTACAGCACGCTAAGAAAGACCGGTCGCGATATGTGGGTGAGCACCTGATCATCCAGGTTGCTATCGGTTTTGCCGGTAAGGCGGCCGATGGAATTACGCACCAGCCAGCGCACCACGTAGGCTGCCAGGATGCCGAGAATGACGATCAGCCCGGCCCGTAACAAGGGGAAATCCTGCAGCAGGGTCCAGGCCGGTTGCAGGGATTCGGGTAACCAACTCTCGGCGCTGGTCATCTGCTCCGCCAGTTGGCCCAGGGCAGTCGGTTCAGCGGGCGCGGCGGCCTCATCCGGGGTCACCCCCTGGACGGAGGGGTCTGCAGACAGGGGCTGGGCAGGCGCTGCTTCAAGCTCAGTTTGCGGCACCTCAGCGCTGGCGGCGGCGTCTGGCGCGGCAGCGTCCTGGTCGGTGGTCTGGTCCTGTTCGGTTGCGCGTAAATCCTGCATAAATGCCAATCCAATCACAAATCAGCCCGTTCCCGCACGTCGCTGAGGCGTTTTCCTACAATGACTGTCTGTCAGCCAGCGGGACCGGCCTTTGTTACAGATCGTAAAATACTACCCCAAATCCAGTGAGGCATACGGATGTTCAGGCCGTTAACTAAGGGTAACCAATAAAGGCAGTAGGGGGTAAGCACATTGCGCAGGGTCATCATTGAACGAAAGATCCGCTATTTACAGAGGGAAATGGTAAGAAACGCCGCCAATCCAAACAGTGATCGCGGGCAGCTTGCCCAGGCATTGATCCGTGCCATGGCCCAGGAACGGCAATTATTAAGAGAGGTCATCAATCATGAGAACGTTTAAAGGACCAGTAACCACTGAGCTTCCCGATTGGGAAGATCTTTATCATCAGTACTTAGACCAGCAGGACAAGCTGGGCCGGCTGATCGCCAGCGCCGTTGAGCGGGGTGAAAACCCGGACTGGCTGCGGCAGGAAATGCTGGACCTTCAACAGCGTCTGGGGGCAGTGAGCCAGATGCGCCAGATTACCCGGCAACACCAGGCGGCCTGAAGTCCCAAGGTTCAAGATCTGTATTGCGTGGGTTCCGACACAGCTCGGTTCACGTACAATGGGGCGATGGGACAGGAACAAGATCTGGCGCTGCTGTTAAAGGCTGCGACGCCGCTTATCGTCATTGAAACCGAAGAAGAGCGGCGGGCCATTGAGCTTTTCAAGGCGGCGCTGTCGCAAGCGCTGAGGCCGCTGTATCAGTGGTCGGCCACAACGGGCTTGAAGCGGGTGGACCTGGATCTGTCAGATTTTGGTGTCAACAACGCCGAGCCTGAGCTGGTATTGCAGAAAATCGCCCTCAATACCGAGCCCTCCATTTATCTGCTGCTGGATTTCCATCCCTATCTGAAGGACCCGCTGAATGTCCGCAAGCTGCGGGAACTGGCGCTACGGGTTCAGGGAATCGAACATACCATTGTGCTCATCAGTCCCAGTCTGAAGCTGCCCGACGAGCTGCAGGGCCACAGCGCGTTGATGGAGCTGAAGCTGCCCAATACCGAGACGCTGGAAAAAATGGTTCGGGAGGAGGCCTTTGACTGGTCCCGCCGACATCAGGGGCAGCGGGTGCGGATCAGCCGTGAGGCAATGGCCGAACTGATGCTCAATCTCCGAGGGCTGACCCTCAGTGATGCGCGGCATCTGACCCGCAACGCGATTTTCAACGATGGCGCCATTACCTCCGCGGACATAAAGCAGGTCATGGAGCAGAAATTTCGCCTGCTCAACCGCGGCGGCGTGCTCAGCTATGAATACGATCTGATCAGCTTCGACGATATAGCCGGTCTGACCGTGCTGAAACGCTGGATATCTGATCGGCAGAAAATTTTTCTCAGCGACGACAACCCCTACGGTCTGGATCCCCCTAAGGGCGTTTTGTTACTGGGGGTGCAGGGCTGTGGCAAAAGCATGGCCGCCAAAGCGGTCGCCAGCGGTTTTGGCGTGCCTTTGCTCAGGCTGGATTTTGGCGCCATCTACAACAAATACCACGGCGAGACGGAAAAAAACCTGCGCCAGTCCCTCAACTCTGCCGAGGTGATGGAGCCCTGCGTGCTGTGGATTGATGAAATTGAAAAGGGGCTATCGGTTTCTGACAGCGATTCGGGAACCTCCAAGCGGGTCCTGGGAACTCTGCTGACCTGGATGGCAGAGCGCGAAAGCCGGGTGTTTCTGGTGGCCACCGCCAACGACATCGAAGCCCTGCCTCCTGAACTGGTGCGCAAGGGCCGTTTTGACGAGATCTTTTTTGTTGATCTGCCGAGTCCTGAGGTGCGGGCAAAAATCTTTGAAATTCATCTTGCCCGTCGAAATCAGCTGGTGGAGCGCTTCGACCTGGACCGGCTGGCTGAACATAGCCAGGGGTTTTCCGGTTCGGAAATTGAGCAGGCGGTGGTATCGGGGCTTTATTCAGCCATGGCCGGCGGCGGCGAGCTGCGCAACGATGACCTGCTGGCGGCCATTGATCAGACCCGACCGCTGTCGGTAATTATGGCGGAGAAGATCCAGTATCTCAGGGATTGGGCAGCCAGCAGAACGGTATCGGCAGACGCCCCCCAGTCATCGCCGGACTAAACCACCCCGGCTGTTGCGCAGCAGCTTTTTCCAGTGACGATGGTCAACCCACTAAGCGCTCGGTCCAGGGGTGTGATGTTACGCAGCCATGAATGGATTTTTTGACAATCGAACTATGCCGGTTCAGGAGTCAGCAGAGCCTCGGGCAGGTCGGCGAAGATATCGGAAAATTCCATCAGAAACGATTCCATGGCGGAGCTGCCGCGCCAGAACATGGCTAGCCTGCGGCTGGGCGCTGGGGCGTCAAAGGGCCGGATGTGAATGGACTCGGTGATGGCTACGGGAGGTTTCACCGCCAGCATTGGCAGTAGTGTAAGGCCAACGTTGGCCGCCACCATCTGGCGCAGGGTTTCAAGGCTGGTGGCGCGGAATCCGGGCTTTTCGTTGGCGGCGGCCAGCTTGCATACCTCCAGCGCCTGGTCACGCAGGCAATGGCCATCTTCCAGCAGCAGCACCGTATGGTCTTTCAAACAGTTGACGGTTAGCGAACCTCGGGTATCCAGCGGGTGGCCCTGGGGCAGCGCCAGCACAAAGGGTTCCACAAACAGCTCACGACTGCGCAGCTGGTCTGCGTCCACCGGCTGGGCCAAAATCGCGGCATCCAGGCGGCCATCTCTGAGTTGGGATAACAGGACTTCGCTTTTTTCCTCAATCAGCAGCAGTTCCAGCCCCGGGTATTGCTGATGGATTTGGGGAATCACGTGGGGCAGCAGGTAGGGGCCAAGGGTGGGAAAGATGCCCAGTCGCAACACGCCAGACTGTGGTTCTCCGGCGCGACGGGCCACCTCGCGAATTTGTTCCACGTCCCGCAATACCAGCCGGGCCCGCTCCGCCACTTCTTTGCCCACCTCCGTCAGCATCACCTGGCGGGGTGCCCGTTCAATCAACTGGGCGCCCAGCTCTTCCTCCAGTTTCTTCAGTTGGGTGGACAGCGTAGGCTGACTGACAAAGCAGGCTTCAGCGGCGTGGCCAAAGTGGCGCAGGTCCGCTAGCGCAACCAGATACCCTAAATCCCGAATATTCATGATTTTAAATAGTTTTTTGCAATTGAAAAAAGAATATCAATATACAGAGTTGATAACAATGCTTATTGCCCGGGGCCTGTGGGTAGGTTTAATCTTTAGGTCTTTGACGGTTGTTGCCGCCACGGCAGCAACGGTTCAGCTGCCAATACAGCCGCCCCGCTGGACCGGACTGTCGCCTGATGGCAGCGCTCTGACCTGGGTGCAGCCACAGCCCCAGGGGGATGTGGTGATGTGGAAACCGCTGGCTCAGCCAAACAGCGGTCCACGGCTGCTGTGGCGGGCGGACGGCTGGATTGAGGGTATCCACTGGATTGATCAGCAAATATTGGTTCGCTCCCGCAAAGGCAAGCGGGTGCGCTGGTATCGGGTTCAGTGGCCCGGGGGTGGGCAGAAACTGTTGTTGTCAGAAGCGCTAGACCAGCGCCGCGGGCCTCAGGTATTGAGGGTGCTGGACAACGGTACGGTGTTATTCAGCAATGACCGCCGGCGTCCCTGGGTACCGGATCTGTTTCGCCTTGGCGCCGAGGGTAAGATCAAGCTGCTGGAAGCTAACCCGGGCGATCTGTTTCGCTGGCACCCGGGGCCAGATGGCCAGACCTTACTAGCAAGGCGCTGGAAAGCCCAGGCCGCAGGCCCGGCTTACGATTGGCTTTGGCGACCAGATCCACAGCAGCCCTGGCAGCGAATTCGGCGCCGTACCCTGGATCAGGAGGCATGGCGACTGCTGGGATTCAGCGCCGATTCCCGCCAGGCATTTGTTGGCCAGGCAGGCGCTGGGAAAAAACACATTCTAGATCTGGCCAGGGGGGTGCTGGCCGAAGATACTCTGAGCGCACTTGCTGGCCCTGGCAACGACTCCGGGTCTTCTGAGGAGCAGGGCACTGAGCCAACTGAGCTGGTGACGGGCTGGCGCTCTGAGTCCAGCCAGGCTTTTGACGCCTCAAGCCAGGCTGACCTGGCCCGCCTGGGATCTTTGGCGTTGGGCCGCAAGCTGTTCTGGCTTGGACAGTCCAGCGACGGATCAGTTTGGCAGACCGGGCCGGATCCCGCCGGCCTGCAGCTGTATACGGTCAACCCAACGACGGTACAGCGCTGGCCTGGCATTGCGCTGGCAGCCGGTAGGCCAGTATCGGTGTACCGATTCGACAGTCGCGATGGGCAGTCCGTAGAACTGCTGGTGACCGAGCCATTGGCGGCTGCCAAAGGCTCGGTGCTGTTGATTCATGGCGGTCCCTGGAGCCATGACACGGTCAGCTGGAACGCCGAGGCCCAGTGGCTGGCAGGCCTGGGCTACAGCGTGCTGCAGGTGAATTTTCGCGGCAGCACCAACGCCGGTGCGCGTTGGCAGTGGGCGGGCCGACAGCAGTGGTCCGGTCAGATGCTGGATGATCTGGAAGACGCGGTGGTCTGGGCCCGGCAGCAGCAGCTGCCAGGTAGCCAGCAGCTGTGCGCAATGGGCAGTAGCTTTGGCGGCTATGCGGCGTTGATGCTGGCGGCAAGAGATCATCCGGTGACCCGCTGCAGCGTTGCCCGGGCGGCGGTATCTGATGTTGCGGCTCAAATTAACTATCTGAAAACCATCAACAACCAGCGGGGCTTTGCCGAATGGCAGGTGATGGTAGGAGATCCGCACAACCATGAGCTGATGGCAGCTTCACCCCTGGGGCTGGCGGAAAAGATTTCCGGACCGGTATTGCTCAGTCACGGTGAACTGGACCATGTGGTGCTGATGGATCAGTCCCTGGGCCTGCTAAAACGGCTGCGGGCGGCTCGCGGGGCGGCTGGCAAGGACCACGGTGTGCGCTGGGTAAAGCTGTCAGGCCAGGGCCATGATCTTCGCAGCGGCCCGGCCCGCAGTGCCTGGTATCAGCAGGTGGCAGGCTTTCTGGACCATGCCTTGGCTGATGACGGATAATAGCCGTCCAGGCAGTCACACTCGGAACATCATTATTAACGCTGAAGGCAACACCTCGCCGCCCCGCTCGCTGACCGGTATTACCACCACCGGTACCCCCCATCTGGGTAACTATGTGGGAGCCATTCGCCCGTCCATTGAAGACAGCACAGACCCAGATACTCAGTCCTACTATTTTCTCGCCGATTACCACGCGCTGATCAAATGTGAGGAGCCCCGGCGAGTCCATCAATCGACCCTGGAAATTGCCGCCACCTGGCTGGCCCTGGGGCTGGATACCAATCAGGCGACTTTCTATCGACAGTCCGATGTGCCGGAAATCCCGGAACTAGCCTGGGTGCTGGGCTGCGTCTGCGCCAAAGGCCTGATGAACCGGGCCCATGCCTACAAGGCGGCGGTGCAGGACAATGAAAGCGTCGGCGCTGATCCCGATCATGAGATCACCATGGGGCTGTTCGGTTATCCGGTGCTGATGGCCGCGGATATATTGATGTTCAATGCCACCCGAGTGCCGGTGGGCAAAGATCAGATTCAGCACATTGAAATGGCCCGGGACATGGCCCAGCGGTTTAACCACCGATACGGCCAGGTGTTTGCCTTGCCCGAGGCGGTGGTGGATGCCAGTGCCTCGATCCTGCCGGGCCTTGACGGGCGAAAAATGAGCAAGAGCTATGACAACACCATTGGCCTGTGGCTGAACGAAAAACAGCTGCGCAAATCCATCATGCGGATTGTCACCAACTCCAAAGAACCCGGTGAACCCAAGGGCACTGAAGAGTCGTCTCTTTATCCCATTTATGCCGCCTTTGTCAGCCAGGAAGAGGGCCAGGCCTTTGCTGGCGACCTGGCCCAGGGGCTGGCCTGGGGCGAGGCCAAGCAGCGGGTCTTCGAACGGATTAACGCGGAGCTGGCGCCGGCTCGTGAGCGCTACGCGCAGCTGATAGAAAACCCGGCCGAAGTGGAGGCCGCCTTGGCCCATGGCGCCGTCAAAGCCCGGGACGAGGCGGCGCCGTTGATGGCCGCTGTGCGCCGGGCGGTGGGCATCTGGTCGTTGGCATGAAGGCTCTGCTGCTGGTGGCGGTTGGCAGCGGTCTAGGCGGCGCAGCGCGCTTCGGGGTAAGTCTCTGGCTGGCGCCGCTGGCGGATCAGAAGTTACCCTGGGCGACCTTGCTGGTTAACGTGGTTGGGGCTTTTTTGATCGGTGTGGTGGCCGCGGCTAGCGGCCCCGACGGCCGTCTAGTGATGAATGAAAATTTTCGTCTATTCTTAATGGCGGGCGTGCTGGGAGGCTTCACCACGTTTTCGGCCTTCAGTCTGCAAACTCTTGAACTGTTGCAGGGTGGCCAGCCGGAACGAGCGCTCATTTATGCGCTAGGCTCAGTAATGATTTGCCTGTTCAGCGTCACCGCTGGCTATTGGATCGCTAAATAAGGAAGGAAACACCCTATGTGGGATTTTAGACTGGGCGAGATTATCGGCCTGATAATGAAAACTCTGCCGTTTGTATTGTTTCGGCTGGCCATTTATATGGGTATCACCCTGCTATACATCATTGTCACCGGTGGCGGCGCGGGCATTGGCTTTGTGGCCGGCAAAGTCGGCGGCGATCCCGGCGCAGGTGCCGGATATGGGGGGCTAATTGGCTTCGGTCTGGTTAGTGGGGTGATTTACTTTGCCCGCGAGTACCTGCTCTACATGGTCAAAGCCGGCCATATCGCCGTACTTGAGCGCTATCTTGATGGTAAAGAAGTTCCGGAGGGCAAGGGCCAGGTGGAATACGCCCAGGCCAGGGTCAAACAACATTTTGGTGAATCCTCAGCGCTGTTTGCGGTGGATCAACTGATTAAAGGTATTTTGAAAACCTTCAACCGAATCACCTTCAGCATCGCCAGCTTTTTGCCCATTCCTGGATTGGGTGGCGCGATGAAGTTGATCAACTCGGTGTTGAATATGTCCATGACCTATCTGGACGAGGTGATTCTTGCCTATCATTTGCGCAACGGTTCAGACAACGTATGGAAGTCAGCAGAGCGGGCGTTGGTGCTCTATGCCCAAAACTACAAGACGATCTTGAAAAATGCGGCGTTCTTAGCCCTGTTTATCTGGCTGCTGACCTTTGGCGTGTTTTTGCTGGTGCTGGCGCCGGTGGCAGCGCTGGTTGCGGTGTTTCCTGCCCTGGCCGGCTTCTGGACCTTTGCCTTCGCCGCGCTGCTGGCCTATGGCATCAAGGCGGCCGTGATTGATCCCATTGCCATGACGGCCCTGATGCAGGTGTATTTCAAGGCGATTGAGGGTCAGGAACCTAACCCCGAGTGGGAACAGAAGCTGTCGGGTATGTCCTCCAAATTCCGGGAACTGAAGGGCAAGGCGGCCAGCTGGGTCGGAGGCGGTAAGCAGGATCCCGCAGCCCCGCCAGCGGCCTAGAGGCCGGTTTAGGCAGGCGCCAGGCTCAACCTTAAACCTGGCTATTGACCAAAGCGTCGGCCTCCCGCCTCGAGATAGGCTTGTTCGTCCGGGGTGGAGGGCCTGCCAAGGGCCTGGTTGCGATGGGGAAAGCGGCCAAAGCGCTGGATAATGAGCTGGTGCTCAGTGGCGAAGTCCAGGTTGGATTGCAGGATGGCTCGGTGCTTTGGCTCAGCCCGATCCCGAGTCTCGGTCAGCAGCGCAACGGCCTGCCGCTGACTTTGGATGGACTCATGATGTTCCAGAGGCATCAGGAAAAATACGGCCTGTAGCGGGTGGTAGCGATCCAAATCACCGCGTTCAAGGCCTTTATTCATGGATTCCCTGGCCAGTTCATCGCCGGCAAAGGCTAGCTCGGTGCCGCGGTAGATATTGCGGGTCATTTGGTCGCTGAGCACAATCAGTGCCAGGTTGGTATCGGCGCTGTCGGACCAGTGAGAAAGCTTGCCCGCCAGGGCCTGTTCAACGGTCTGGGCCCATTGGGTGGCGATGGACAGGTCGTTTTCCCCGCCGCCCCACCACAGGCCTGATTGAACCTGATAGGGCATAGCCCCAAACCAAAACTTGAGCACCTGCTGGGCAACTGACGGGTTTAACACTGGACAGTACTCCTCAATTTCATGGGTTACACTGGCTTGAACAGGGGTTTTCGATTCCAGGGTGTGGCCCAGCGTCGGGCAAGGAGTTTAGGTTGATGGGTTATCC
>CAYGPO010000067.1:0-25374 GCA_964351665.1 uncultured Gammaproteobacteria bacterium
TTCAAGCCTGGCATTCCCGCCCATACCCAGGTGGCTTACGCCGCTCGTAAGGCCACAATTATGCCTGCGGAGCAAACCGACTAAGAGGGCGTCCTTCTCTGCTGGTTCGATTGCATCGCCTTCATCAACGGGATCATGAACGGCTATCCTTGGCTCATCACAACCTTCAGTGATTGAAGCCCATCGTGTCGCGATAGCGATCCGTTTGACGGTGGCCCGACGACTGCCGACAAGAATATCGATACGCTGCGCTTGATTCCATGCCCGCGCCAAGGCTCTTTCCGGACCCGGTTTGTCATGACATCCCTTGGCCTCGGCAATCGTTAATTGCGACAAGTCTGATCGACAGGCAATCCAGTCAGGTAAGTCGCCTGGCGCAAGGCGTTGAACTCCGATTCTCTGGCGCCCGTCCAACGTCATTGCGGGATGTTTCACATGCGCAAAGATCGATAGACCAAAGAATTTCTCTTAATAGGCGCGTGCCACGAAGCGTCCGAACAACCCAGACAGGGCGACTTTCACCTCACGAGCGTGTCCGAGAGGTTCCTTGAAGACGAAAGGCGAATTCGGGCCGGTATTCAATAAGAGAGCATCCAAGAGTGACCAGTTCCCGTATGACGTTCCCGGTGTTTGCAGGACTTCGCGAAGCGCCGCGTCTTCAATTTCCTGTATCGTGAGTTCTACGGTTTGACCGGCGATCGGATTCGCTGCTGCAGGCTCAAAACTATGCGTAAAGGTCCGGATCACAGGACCAGCGCTTTCTCGAGATCATCGTGTTCGAAAGCACTCGCCATGCGATTGATTTCGCCACCACGTGCGCCGACCTCTTTCGCTGTTTCGCGCCACGTGGTTGTGGCCGCAGCGACTTCCTTGATGATAGATTGAGCGTCCGCGAGCCCTAAACTGAAGTATTCAGCCGAAGCCTGAAGTAGGTCCAGCGAGCAAGTCCCTTCGTCGAGATCTATGTTGGTCGTGAGCACGCGGGCTTTCAGATCGACAGGAACAGGGTTCAGGTCGTAGGCCGGGGACAAAACCCAACCATCCTTGCCCGCCCATAGGAAGCCATGGTTTCGCAGGTGGTCATCGACGTTGGAGATGAGGACACTGAAGGCCACCCGACGAAACAGTTCCGCTGCGTCCTGCTTCGCGCGTGCGCCATGTTGAGAGAGTGCGTCCACAATTTCGGGATAACTCCCGCGCTCGCCGTCTTTGGAACCGGTCATCGCCATAGCGGACAGAAACGGTGTCCGAAGATGATCATTTCGGTCAAACCGGCGCGAAAGCAAGACGGCTTTGTCAGCGACCTCGACCAACTCGTGATGGGGCGTGGTTATTCCGGCGCGCGCCGCAAGGCGGAGCGCGATTTCTTCCCACGTTTCCATGCTGTATTCATCTGTTTCCTTCGGAAACTTTGCGATGGACAGGTGACCGTACTGATCGATGATAGACGCTTTAGGTCGTGCGCCGCCAAGCGATGACCCGGGGGCGAAGATCAATTGAAGGTCTTCGTCTGTTTCTTCGTCCCTCAGGATGCGCTCGGTCACTTGCAGCAAGCGGCCGAGTTCGATCAGTGCTGGGATGCCTGCGCGGACCGGTGCTTGAAAAACATCTTCGCCGTCCCGTCGAAAGCGAAGTGCACCCAGTCGCGTTTCATCGGCTACACCAAGTAGGTAATCGGTTTCCGTCAACGTCCGGACGCGTCGCCCTTCTTGGTCTGCGAGGCGACGCTCGGCGCGCTGCATCAGGCGTCGCCCCCAGGTATCCGGTGCCGAATCTCCGAGAGATCCGAACATGGCTTGGCCTTGCGGCGGTGCGAAGCCGCCGCGCGTGAGCGCAAGGGCAGGCTCGATGGAAAACCGCTCGGGATCATCAAGCCAATCATCGAGATACTCGAACAGGACCGTCTCATTGCCGCGCACCTGATTGGCGTGCGTGATCCCGATCTGCCGGGTCTGCCCGTTGAGGTCGATATGTACTTCGATGTCACTCACGAGACTGCGACCCAGCTTTGCTCTTGAGGCGAACACGTTTGGGAAGGTTTGCGCTGGCCAGCGACTGGCCGACTTCATCGTTTGCGATATCTGCGATGTCCGCGAGATCGTCTAGCAGACCAAGCGCTTGAAGCACTGAAGCATAGATGCCGATGCCGACATTCGGGTCACCTGCTTCGATCTTTTGAAGCGTCGAACGGGATGTGAAGGCGCGCTCGGCCACAACCGCCATGGGCAGCTTGCGGCGCTTGCGCGCGTCGTGAATGTCTGAGCCCAGCTTACGTAGCGTGCGGCGTACAGCGACAGGAGGGCGATGAGGTGTTGGCATATTTTGAGTTCTTCGCGCTACAAAATAAAGCTTTATGTAGCACGAAGCTTACATTATGTCTAGCAGTCTGACTTCTGAGCGTTTCGACAGGCTATGCCTGCGCGGTACTGCCAAATTAACTCAGCCGGGCGACTGCAATCAGCCAAAGGTCAATTACGCGATCGCCCTTTTCCATTCTGCGAACGCAACTTCCCTCAAGTTTCGGTAATGCGCCGCTCCAACCAGATGACGACCAAGGTTGAACAGGTTCTGTACGGCAGAGTGAACGCCAAGGAATCGCTGGCCCTGCCGAAGCGATTTGAACTTCCGCATTCCTCGTTCTCGGAAGCGGGTGCTCTGATGGGAAAGCTCCGCACGATTATTGGCATACTGGGTAGTGTCGTGAACATCGTCCGGCAGCATTTCACGATGTGCTACTCGGTAGCTTCCGAACTTGTCGGTCACGATTTTTCTTGGCTCCCCGCTTCGAAGCAATCGTTTGAAAAAGCGCCGCGCAGCAGCGCCGTTCCGTTTTCGTTGAAGAAATACATCAACCACTTCGCCATCCTGGTTTACTGCTCTCCAGAGATAGCGTTGTTTTCCTCTGATTTTCACGAATACCTCGTCGATAAACAGCGTGTCGCCGAAACCTCCGTGACGGCGCTTAAGTCGTCGAGCATACTTGGGACCAAACTTGATGCACCAGAGGCGGATCGATTCGCAACTAACACAAATTCCCCGTTCGGTCAGGAGGTCTTCGATGTCTCGATGACTGAGATTGAACCGGTGGTAGAGCCAGACCGCGTAAATGATGATCTCCGGCGGAAACCGGTGTCGTTTGTAGATGTTCATCGCCAATATTATCGCGCTGGCCGAGTTAACTTGGCAGTATCTGGATAACAGGTGGGTGGCGGTTGGCGGTGACTCTCTGTGTGCAGTTTTTCGAACCGACAACGTTAAAGGAGTTAAGTTAAACGGGAAGTCAGTTATGTACAGCAGATTCTTGCGGGGCCTTTGGACAACGGGTGTTCTTGCGTTTTTCAGCTCGCCAGCCGCCGGTGAGGTATCACGGGACATCCTAAGTGCACCGTGGGACATCATCATTGCGGTCGACAACTCCGGCAGCATGGGCACAGAAAACGCAGCGCTGGAGCAGAACCTGTACCCGGGGCTGGTTCAGCCTCTCGAGGCCGCCGGCATGGATCCGCAGGTGATCGTAATCGGTGACTTTGGGACCAATACGGCGGAGCTGTGTTTCGAGAATCCGCTTGGTGCCATTCCCTTTGGCGCCTGCGCGTTTAATCCTCCAGAGCCAGCCAACACGCCAAACTTCAAGCATTACAGCGTGAGAAATCTGAGTTTCGATACTTGGTGCAATATGTTCAAGACGTTTGACGGCGCCATCGTAGACGAGTTCTTTCAGCAGCCGGCGGGTTGGTCCGCATGGCTTCGTCCGAATGCCTTCAAACACATCATCATCCTGACCGACGATCGAATCGAGTGTACGTTTCGTATGGGGGTCCTATCGGATTCACCGGTCACCTCAACCATCGCTGCCGAGGCCGCAGGCGCCGATTTTGATGCGGTCCTGCTCGCCCTGTCGCCTGAGCAGTTTGGCACCGCGACCGAGCGCCGCTACATGCTGCACGCTATTGTCGGCGTTGACACTTTCGGGGGACGCCCGGGCGGTTTGAGGCTACCCAGCGACCCGCTGGCAATTTCCAGCAGCTGCGCCGCCGCTTCGCGGGCCGGCGGCGGCTACCAGGCTGCCGCTCGCCTCACTCAGGGACTCAGATTTTCCAGCTGCCAGGTGCAAAACCAGTTCGACGTTTTTTTTGAAACGATGATCGAGCACCCGCGCATATTTTCTGATTCACTCGAAACGCCCTGAACATGGACTGCGATCCTGCTGGCGCGAATGACGGGCGGGAAACGCTGTCCTGGCGTTCGCTGAGCGCCATCTTCACGCCAAGAAACCCAAAGGTGGCGGCAAAGCCCCGCTTCAGCGATTTCATAACCTCGGGTCGGGAGATCACGTAGTCGCGGGCGAGCGACGCGCACGCGCCGCAGGCGATAAAGACGGCGAACGTCAGCAGCATAAAAGCCGCTGCCAACAGCACTATTTCCAGCGTTGCGCCACTACGCTGCGGGTCAACAAACTGTGGGAGAAACGCCAGAAAAAACAGCGACAGCTTAGGATTCAGGACGTTGATCAGCGTGCCGTTCAGCGCGGTTCGCGGTGGAGGTTTTGATGATGTGCCTGGTGGGGTTCGCGTTATCCCGAACCATTATTGACTGCAAGGCATTTCGACAAACCTCGGGCCACGCCGGCTGGGCCTTTTTTCGCAACATTAATATTTTTTCTTGCCACCTCTGGGTTTGTTGTCATTGAAGGCGAATCAGTGGACATGGCGCGATTTGTGCCCGGCTGGCGGGCAGTTGGCCAGACTGTCGTGCACATAGACCTGCACTGGGTCATGGTGGCCGGTGTAGTGGGGCTGCTGCTGACAACGTTTCCTGAAATAAGCCGTTGGCGAAAGGTGGGCTGCAAGTTTATCTGGACCTCACTCTTTGATCTTTCCCTACGCCTGGCGTTTCTGGTCCTCTTGCTTATCGGCAGTATTATCATACTGCCGGTGTTCTCCCTTGGGCTTGGCGGGTGGCTGACAAACAACACAGCGCGTTTGCCGATCCCAACGCACAGGTTACGTCGCGGCGGACCTGAACGACTGAGCGATTGGAGTCGGCAAAAACGTGCGTGGTAACCGAGCCTTAGGTCTCCTGATCGATACGACCTTCAGCTGTCTGGTCATGACCAGACCGCGCGCCAGTGCGGTGTCGAAGGCGGACCGGCTAGGGCTGTGAATCACACAGGTCGCCGAGGCCGTCGTTGTCGGAATCTGCCTGCAAAAATCCGCTCACCGGGCGCGGTGGATTGAAAATATCCGGACAGTTGTCGGCCTCGTTGGGTACGCCGTCGCCGTCCTGATCGCTGGCGTTGGCTACGCCGTCATACGTTATTCCATCACCTTCGTTACGCGCAGGCTGGCAGGAACGTTCGATGGCCGGTGGTCCGTTGCAGGAATATAGTGGCTCCAGCCCCTGACTGTTGGCATTCAGGCTTGCATAGGTAAGCCCGGTGTTTGCCCCCTCTCGGCTGGCGCAAAGTCGGTGATTGCTCAGGCAGTCTCCTGGCACCACTGTCCCCATAAGCTCACAGGCTTCATCACCAAACCCCAGTCCCTCAACGACGGGCCCATCGCCAAACAGTGGAACGCCGGCTTTCAAAACCAGCACAATGTCCTGCGTCCGCGCCCGGGTGGCCGCCAAAAACCCGGTATTTATGCGGGCATCAAAAAGCGTGATATCGGCCAACAGTCCGGGCTCAAGTGCGCCAATCTGATCCGCCAGACCGGCGGCACGAGCAGCGGCGCTGGTGGCCATCTGCAGCAAATCCTGATCGGAAAAATAATCGTTCATCGCGGTTTGGTTATGCTGCGAGGCGCAGGAAAATTCTCGCAACATATTGGCAGATCCCGTCGCTGCCCAGTTCGTGCCCAGGGCAATGTTCACGCCCTGATCGTGAAATAGTGAAACCGGGGATGTCATGCCGTACAGGCTGATGTCGCTGCGCGGCGACCAGACAATGGTGGCATCGGCTGCCACCAGGTCCGGGGCATCATCGGCCGTCAGCGCAATGGCGTGAACCAGCGATGGGCCGGGCAGCCCGGGCTGAACAGCGCTTACCGCATCTTTGGCACACAGCCACTCGTTTCTAGCCTCAACATCGATGCCTTCCGCGATATGGGCGGAATAGACGGCGCCGGCACTGGGGGTCGGTTGGTTGGGGTAGTCGCAGCCAGAATTCAGCAGGTCGCCGCGACTGTCGCCGAACGGAAAGGTGTCCAGATCTATCGCTGGCCCAACCAGTCCATCGCGATCGTTGGGCCGATCCAGATTGCGCAAAAAGCCCTGAGCGCTGCCCGAACCAATGAGGCTGGTAGCGCCGCCTAGCAGCTGACGAACTTCACCATACGCTCGCACGCTTGCGCTACCAGTGGAGCCCACCGATACATTGGAATGGCCTCGATTACCGGTGCGCCAATCATGTCGATGATCGAATCGTTCTGCGCCGTGATCTGCCGGCGGTGACTGAAACGTCACGTGGTCATGGGAGTTGATCAGGCCTGGTGTGGCTACCACGTCAGGACACAGCAGGGTTGTCGCATCGGCATATCCCGGTGAGCCAGCGCAGCTGCATCCCGCACACTGAATCGCACCGGCATCATCAACCAGCAGTTCGCCGTTTTGGTACAGTAAATCCGGCGTGGCTAGGTGAGACTTCAGCAGCAGAAAGCTGGTGCCCGGGGTAACCTCGCATCGTTCGGCCACCGGTTCAGGCGGTGGACCGGAGCACGAAATCACAACACCGACTCCCTCGAAGCTGTCGGTAAATACCGCGTCGTTTCCCGCGTTTACGGGCATTGGCAGCACAAAGCCTTGAATCAGGAAAAAACTGGCGAGTAGGGTTGGCAGGTGTTTCATCGGCGGCTATTGGATTATGTCTTATTGGTAGAAGCGTGACCGCGTGACTTTTCGGCTCACCGCGTCACTGGAGGGTTGCCCGATTTTGCGTTTCAGGCTGGGGAAGTGAGCCATGGCCCCGGACCCGCCGGCGAGATTGGGGGTCGCGCCGTCTTCCGCTTCGAACGCCACCCGAAGGCCCGGCTGCGCATCGAGGATCGCTCTTAAGCCTTTGCGGACCAGCGCCTGATCGTCGACAAGACCCAACCGAGTCACTTTTTTGGTCATGCCTGGGCCCAGGCCGCAGTGACGCGAGTACCGGTGGGTGAGTTGGCCGAGATGACCAGTTCGCCGTCCTCTCTGATGACTCGCTCGCGCATGCCAGCAATGCCATAGCCCTCAGTGCCTTCAACGCCGACGCCGTTGTCGACCACCGTAAGACAGATGCGTCCCTGGTTTGTTTGCACGCGGATGATGCAGCGGCTTGCCTTCGCGTGGCGCACCACGTTGGTGATGGACTCCCGCGCCACCGCCAGCAGATCCTTTGCCACCGCCAGATCTTCAATGAGGACGTCCGGCGCTACATCGATCGTAAACTCGGGCGCCGGAAATGGCCGCGTTAACTCGGTCAGCGCCCGGTTGAGATCCAGTGGCGCGAATTCCCGTAGATTCCCGACGAGGTCGCGAAAGTCTTCCAGTAAATCGGAAGACAAATTCAGGCAATCGGTCAGCGCATCGCGATCTTCAGGGCGGCTGCGCTCTGTTAGCTGTCGCAGGTTCAGTTTGAGCGCCGTCAGCGTGTGACCGGCAGTATCGTGCAACTCGCGAGAAACGCGCAGGCGTTCCCGGTCTCGGGCTGACGATTCCAGCAGCGAGCGGGTGGCCAGCATTTCGGCATTGGTTGCCGCCAGCGGGTTACGGGCATCATTGGCTTGCACGGCGAAGTGTCCAATCAGCAGTGAAAAGAGCTGAAAACAGGCGTACAGCGCGACGTTGAGAAACGCCTGCATTACAGAGGCATCGTGATAAAACTGCTGCACAAAAAAATGCGCCACATTGACCAGCAGCGCCGCCACAATCGCCGGCCGAACGCACCCATGGGCCCAGCGCCTGCGGCGCGTGTTCCATCTGGATCTGCCGACCTGCCAGGCCTGCGGCGGACCGGTCAAAGTCATCGCAGGGATTGAGGACCCGGGCGTCATCACTCAGATCCTTAATCACCTGGACGAACTCCAGGCGCATAAGAGTCGGCCGCCCGCTCGCGGACCACCCGGCCTGTTTTACTGGTCAGGGACAACCATCACTAAAAGAAAAGGACAGTGCTGGGTGCGGCAGGGTCGGCGTCGTCCTGAGTTCGGTAATTCGGCCTGGCGGATACCCCGGCGAGCGTAGAACGCCGGAAAAGGGCTACCGACAGAGGTCCAAGGCTGCCCAAAGCGGCTGCCGAGATCTTTCCCTACCTGCTCAGAAACCTGATCATTAATCGATCCAATCAGGTTTGGTCCACCGACATCACCTACATACCGATGGCCAAGGGCTTTGTGTATCTGGTGGCGGTGATGGATTGGCATTCCCGTAAAGTCTTGTCCTGGCGGCTGTCTAACACCCTGGACAGCCACTTCTGTGTAGAGGCTTTGGAAGAGGCCATTGAAACCTATGGAGCACCTGAAATCTTCAACACCGATCAGGGCAGCCAGTTCACCAGCGATGATTTTATCAGCGTGCTGAAGGCGAACGACATTAAGATCAGTATGGACGACAAACGCCGTTGGCTGGTCAACGTGTTTATTGAGCGTCTGTGGCGCAGTGTGTAGTATGAGGAGGTCTATCAGAAGGCTTACGATAACGTGCGCCATGCGCGGCAATCATTGGACCAATACTTTCGGTTCTACAACAGAGAAAGACGACACCAATCGCTTGACCAGCAAACACCGGACAGCGTCTACTATGAATCACCTGCCACAATGGCAGCATAATCCGAGGATACACTTATCGGGCTGTCCAAGATGTGGGGTCCATTTCTCTTCTCATGCTGCCTGTATCTGCCGATTTATTCTTTTGTTCATCGTAAAGCGCGTGTCAAAATCGCGTAGCAAGTACAGAACGATTGAGCACACTAATAGGCATATACCTGGATAGAGCAAGATCGTATGCCAACTATCGTCCATGAAAACACGTTTCATCCCGCCCATAACGCGCGGTGAAAATACCGCCATGACGCCTAAGAATACGAAAAATCCTGCGGTCCATCGTTTAAAGAAGCCGGCAAGAAAAATGAAACAAATGGCAAGTTCTACCCAAGCAAAAACGGTTACACCCCACTCAGGGAAGCCGGGTATGAGCCAGAAGTTCTGCATGCGCTCAACGCCTTTCTCCGGCCAAACTATTTTTGAATAAACCCAGACGAAAAAAATAATGAAAACTGCGAGTCTGCAAACAAAAAGCGCTGACCCCAACTTTCTGCGAAAAGCGGCATCAGAAAAGTTCGGCGTTCTCTTATTGCCGGCACTGGCCAGATAGTCGTAGTCACGTAATGCATAAACCATGTATGCGCAAGCAAATAGAGCCGTCGAAGAGTAAAATAGGATCGTTGGGTGAGGCACGACGAGGATGGCCTCATAGAGCCCAGTCCAATAATATGGCGAAAGAAGCGGTGCAACGGTCAGCACCAAGAGGTAGCCGCGTGTTGGTCGCTTGAACAAGCCGAGTAGTACGCAAACAATGACGCCCAAATGGACAAGGCCTATACTGGCGAAGAATGCAGAAGGCAGATGAAGATAATAGTAATCACTCGCTATTTTATCGCTAACACCTGTTCCGTGAAGACCAAATCCTATTTTTAACTTGTCATAGGCCCACGCTAGGAAAACGAGAACAACCCCCATTCGGCACAGATACAAACTAATAGCGAGCCGTTTTTGATCAGTCATCCTCAGGAACGATCACACTATTAGCCTGCACATATTGATCCCAAAGGATCAGAAGTCTCTCTACTATTTCTGGGTGCACAGCAGAAAGATCGTTCGTTTCACCAGGATCCGTCGACATATCGAACAGTTCCCAACGATCGGCATCCATTGGCTTGGGTTGATTGCGTTCAGCGGAGTCTGACGTAAGTCGCAACAGTTTCCAGTCGCCTTGTCGAATCGCGCGATGCCCAAAAACCTCCCAACCAAATATGGCGTCCTCATCGTGCACGGTGTCTGTCTGGCCCAAAACATAGGGAAGTATAGACAGCCCTTGAAAGGCCTGGACAGACCGACCGTCAAACGTGTTCGGTCGTTTTACATTAGCTAGATCTAAAACTGTAGGTGCAATATCGATAACTGACGCATAGGTGTCACTAATTTCCCCAGACTTACCGCCTGATGGAAAATGCACAATCGCTGCACCACGTGTACCGCCCTCGGAAGAAAATGATTTGTAGTACTTCATCACGCCGGTGCCAGCCGCGGCCCAACCTGGGCCATAATAGCTGTGCGAATCAACCATACCGAGATTGCCGAGACTATTGTCGAATGTCCAATCCTTTCCGTTATCGCCGGATGGCCGGATGGCGCCTTCTGCTCCGTTGTCCGAAATGAACATAACAAATGTATTTTCGTATTGATCTGTTTCCTTCAGATAGTCGATGAGCCGCCCAACATTGATGTCTATCAATTCGACCATTGCAGCATAGATTTCCATCTTTCGCGCCGAGCGCTTCTTTTCTTCAGAACTAAGCGCATCCCAAGGTTCTACAATGTCTAATCGTTGATAAGTTGGCGCGTCTTCAGGAATGACGCCAAGGAACTTCGCACGTTCAATGCGTCGCGAGCGCAAGACTTCATAGCCGGCGTCATACTTGCCTTTATGTCTATCAATATACGCTCTGGGTGCGTGCAGTGGCCAATGAGGTGCGGTGAAAGCGAGTTCCGCAAACCAAGGCTGACGGTTAGCTTCGTCGTCTCTGATCGATGAGATTATGAAGTCGGTGTAATAGGTCGTTGAATAGAAATCTTCAGGCAACTTCTCGAGCTGTTTACCATTGAGCGTATAGTCTCCTTTACGTTCAAAATCAAAATTTCCACGCATGTCTCCATAATGGCTTGCGCCACCCTGCATCAATGCAATCGAGCGATCAAATCCGCGTGCATGGGGCAGGCGCTCTGGTTCTGCGCCTAAGTGCCATTTTCCAGCGAAATAGGTGCGGTAACCGTTTGCAGACAGAATCTGCGGAAATGTGACAACATCACGCCTGAGGCCAGGCACATAGCCAACCGTTCCTTTTTGCGAGGGATACACATGCATACCCCCGCCGGCGTTGTGACTATCGGTACCCGAAAGAAGCGCTGCTCGGGTCGGGGCGCAAACAGCTTGATTGTGAAAATCGGTAAAGATGAGTCCATCGCGAGCTAACCGGTCAAGATTCGGTGTAGGAATTTCGCTGCCGTAAACGCCCAGATCAGTATAGGCAAGATCATCAGCAACGATCAGTAGGATATTGGGGCGAACAACCGTTGGTTTTTTTCCAGCTTTTGATGGTGACCGTAAGTGGTTGTCCGCTGAGCAACCAACGAGGACTAAGACCAAGATAGAGAGTCCTAGCAGTGAAGATTTTGATGTTTTCAATTAACGCCTCGCCTCCCGGATATAAGTAGTTTCAACCACTCGCCATAATTGAAAAGGATTTAGGACACATCTCTGGAAACATCTAACGTTAAACAGCTTTTTACTCTGCGGATTCGAAGGCTCAAACGTACGTACTCTCTGCTGAGACAGCAGAGAGTACGTAGCATCGTTTAACGGCAGTTCAAACCAAACGCTTTTTTGTAACGATGGAAGCACATAAAGCTATCTAGCGAGATACTCAGAGACCCTATCTTACTATTTTCAGGATCGCCCAATTACGGATCAAAATTGTATTTGAACTGAACAAACGCCTCTCTCCCACGTCTTAGAACATGATAGCCAGCAGCCTGGGGGCCTGTATTGAGTACCGCGTTCGAGATATCCTCTGCATCAAATAAGTTACGAGCGCCAATACCAATTTCCCAAGGCGCATCTGATACGTAGGTCAATAGATAATTGACCCGCGTGGTGCTTGGGACTCTGCCAAAGTCATAGTTCGCAATTGACGCAAATTGCTCTGCTTCATACAGCACGTCAATGCGATTACGCAATTCAGCACCATTTCTTAAATAGAGCGAATAGTTTGCACCAACATTTAGCTGCAACTCAGGCGCAAAAGGCAATTCAATGCCGTCATCCGCAGTAACTTCCCTGCGAAGATTTGTGCCGTCGTTTTGAACCGAGACACCACCGAGTGCACTAATTGCCGTTAGCTCCGTGTCCAGATAGCCGAGTGACATATCAACCCTGAAGTTATCATTCACTAAATAGTTCGCTTCGAGTTCGAAACCTTGGATTTGGGATTCCCCGAAATTCTGAATCACTGTAGTGGTTCCGCCCGTGCCTGGGTCTGGAATGGCACCGCTGAGCTGCTGGTCGGTATAGTCAGATCTGAAGAGCGCCAAATTGGCACGTAGGGCACCATCTAGTAGTGTTACTTTAAGTCCCACTTCGATACTGTCAACAAACTCCGGCCCAAATGACACCTCTTCGAAACTAAGCGTTGTTCCGGGAGGGAAGCGCGAAGGGAAACCCCCATTCTTAAAGCCATCAGAAAACTGGCCGTACACCAGAGCATCATCACTAACCTGATAGGCCAGATTCACCAAAAAGTTTGTTTCCTTGATATCTTGATTGCCAGTTATAGACGAAGAAATTACACCGAATGAATCCTCTTGGGTCTCTATGAGGACGTCCTTTTCATCATTGGTATACCGCGCACCTGCCGTTAGCGCCAAAGAGTCTGTGATATCGAAACTTAGTTGGCCAAAAATCGCAGTAGATGAATTGTCAATGATGCGGTCTTCTATGCCATTTAGCGGCAAGAAGTCAGGATCATTGTTGCCTGCTGGGGGCGCTAGTGGAAAGACCGTTACAACCGTTTGGGTACCAGTCTCTTCTTGATAAAAAACTCCGGCGAGCAATTCAAGTCTGTCGGAAATTGCGGCATTGACGGTAAATTCTTGAGAGAACTGTTCCTGCGTAAAGGTTTCGTTATCGTTAGTCGCGACATAAATTGCAGCAGGACTACCATTTAGAAACGACGAGTCGAATTCCCGCCAAGAACTGATCGAGTTTATTGTGAAATTTTCGCCTTCATAGGTTACACGGCCCGAAACTCCATAGGCCTCCAAACTCTGATCATCTGGTTTGATTAAATTGCCGCTAGCGTCAAACCAACCCTGATTAGTCCCGTCACGAGAAGCCGCATAGGCCTGCCCTAAACAGTCTAAACTCGTATCACGAAAGGCTGGATCTGAACACATAGGGTTCGTGCTCACGACGCCCAAAGCCGCTACGTTAGGTGAGAGTGGGGGAGCGAACGGCTCCAGATTATAACGTCGAGCAAATACACTTGATGATGGTCCGCGCACTTGGTTGCCGGTACCGCTGATATCCAAATCGCTTTCACCAGCGCCTAGATCTCCAAAAAGAACTGGAATAAACGTTGCTGCGGAATCGCTTCGTGTACTGTAATCACCATCAAGATCGATGGTTAATTGATCGGAAGGCTGCCAGCGAAAGGCTGCTCGCAAACCGAGTACATCTTCTGCGCCTAAGTCTAGGTCATCGTACTGAAGTGCAGGCACAAAGCCATCGCGATCTCTTTTCATCGCGCTGATCCGCATCGCCGCATCATCGCCAAGCGGCAAATTTGCGCTACCCCGTAGCAATGTATAGCCCGTTTCCCCGATAGCTGCGTTCACATAACCGGTTGACTCAGCACCCACAACAGGTTTTTTCGATATGATGTTTACAGCGCCACCAATACTGTTCCGGCCAAACAAAGTGCCTTGCGGGCCGCGCAGCGCCTCAACGCGTTCAACATCTACCAAATCCAAAACACTACCGAGTGTTCTACCCAAGTACACGCCATCGGCGTACACGCCGACGGACGGGTCCGAGTTAATTACAAATTCAGATTGCCCAACCCCACGAATCGACACACGCGGAGCAGCGCCAAAACCGCTGATCGCGCCATTAGTTTGGAATGAGACATTCGGCGCGGCATCGGCAAAATCGACAATATCTAGTGCGCCTCTGCTTTCCAGCTCAAGGGCTGTTATCGCGGTCACGGCAATAGGCGCTTCCTGAAGACCTTCTTCAACTCTTCGTGCTGACACAATAACTTCTTCGATAGCGTATCGGCTATTAGTTTCTGGTTTAGCATCTTGTGCCAGCGCGTCTGTTGGTATGACCGACACAGTAGTCGCGGCAAGAGCCGCTCCAAAAAGTAAACTGGCTTTAGCGAGCTTCATGTACTTCCCCTTAACAAGCTAACATTAAATATATTTCTATATCGTTCCGATTTTTTCGAAGTTTATCGAATGTCTTAAAGTTCACATTTCGATTTTGATAAGTAAAAGTCACGTCACACCTTAAGCCATAACTTTTACTTATAGCCGTAATATTCCAGCGCTTGAGCTTGCACTTGGCTGCGCAGTTTTGTCGCCTCCGAGAGCTTAGATAAGTATTTAACTGGAGGCTAAACTCGGAAAAGATGTGTTGAGCCCTCATAACTCATTCACAATTAATTACTGCAACGGTATTACGGCATTTTACTAGCGGCAAAAGTATCGCTTTCACATAAACCTAAATACGGTTATGACTGTTTGGCTAGTATTTTATCGATGGTGTCAGCCTTTAAATTGGATGTATTAGCGTTCAAGCGCATTTCTTTCGCGATCTTCACAACATCAGCTTCCGACATTTTGTTGAGCTGAGCTTCCGTATAAACTACCTGCGCCTTTTTATTCTCGTCATAAGCGATATATTCAAAATCGTGCTCAGATGCAGACAGATTGAAAGAATACATTTCAGAAATAACGTGAATACGGAAATCTCGTTCTATGACAGCTTTCCAAGGACGAACGGCGATGTAGTGCGTCATACGACGACAAGAACGACTTTTTTTCATAATGCCGCGAGCCAATGCCCAAGCACGATCTACAATATCTTCTCGCTCTACAACTTCATTCACTGCGCCCAAGTCCAGACACTGTTGCGCTGAAAAACTTTGGCACGTTAGCATCGCGTAATTACCGCGTTTAACACCAAGAATTTCTTGTAAACATAGCCCCATGCCGTCACCGGGAACATGACCGCTATCCATTCCGAAATGATCATCTTGCAAGACGAAGTCTGGTGTACACAGCGTAATATCTGACATCATACACATTTCCCAATGGATGCCTGGACCGTTAATCGCAGCGATTGTCGGTACCTCAATGTCGTTAACGAAGTTTTCGACAATCTTAAGAGTGTCATAAATTTGAACATCATAACGTTGGTCATCGTCCGGCGATTGCTCAACTTCTTTAAAGCTCTCCACGTCCCATTCGTTGATCCAGTTTCCGCCTGTGCTCGTTAAGATGATTACTTCATTATGTTTGTCATGGCCGATTACGGTCCATAATTCTGCAAGCGCATGGTGCATTTGATAGCTCCATTTAACAGGGCCATCTTTGGTGTGCATTTGCACTTCAAGAATGCCGTTTTCTCGTTTGAATTTAAAAAATTCTGAGAACCGCGCGCTATATTCTTCTAATGTCGGGACTTTGTACCAGTCATTGATTGCCATGAAATTACTCCGATAAGTTTTGGGTCCGGCTGGACTTATTTATCTGATTTTCTTATACCGTAAGCAGCGATTAGCCCGTAAATGACCATCACTGCAAGGACGCCGAGCATCCAATATGTTCCAAGATCAACTAGTTTCATTGCCCGTCTCCAGACTGACTCTTGGATGCCAACTTCAAGACAACAAATTCGATCATCTTGGCCGCAATAATTAGGCTGAATATACAGGCGGCTGTTTTTGTAAATAGCTCAATAAACATATTAGGCCTCCTGGTCCAAAGCCTGATAATTTGCGGAATAATAGTAACCACGCTCACCGGCTAGAATAAGATTTGAAATAGTCCCGACCACAGCGGTAACAACTAACAGAGCATAGGTATTAGGCATATCGGGGACGCCCAACCACATTGGTAGATTGGTGAATGACCAAAGCAAGTTCACGCCCCATGCAGCGGCAAGCGTGATCGATGCAGCTTTAGCAGACTGCTTCCAAAACAAACCGACAACGATGAGCCAAAAAATCGGCATCATCCAACCTAACAGCCATCCGATAGACGCGATGATGGGCGGAAGAAAAGACGCCACCCCTACAGCAACTAATGCCAGCGAAAGGATCGCAATCCTCGTCACACGGGTAACCTGTGCCGGGCTTGCGTCAGGGTTAACAGCCCGTTTGTAAATATCGTGACCGAATATAGTAGCCGGCGCGAGCGAGACCATCGCAAAGCTAGACAGCACAACACCTGTAAAAGATGCGAGCAGGAAGACAGTCAGCCAGGCCGGCAGTGTTTCAACTAGCATGGTCGGAGCAGCGAGCTTAGGCCCCAGCGCGGCAAACTCTGGTAACGACTTTGCGGTTAACCCCATGACTAGTGTAAATACGCAAAAAATGCCATTTATAGGTGCGGCAATCCAAAGGGCATTTCGAACCGTTTTTCGAGATTTTGCTGACATGGCCGTTTGCAGCAACACCTGGTTGATCGGCATAGAAAACACCAGGATCAAGGCCAAAGCCAAGGCAAAATTCACAACTCCCTCAAAAGAGGGGAAAATCTTGAGCATGTCAGCCTGGCCGGCTTGGATGTAGAACTCTTTGACGGTGTCAAAATTTCCGCCTGGCAAAGACTTAGCTAAAAAGAGCGTCGCCAAAACAAGTGCGATATACATGATTGCCGCGTTGAAAAGGTTCATCCACCCAGCGCCCTTCATGCCGGAAAAAAGGACATAACAAACGCCCAACAAACCGCCAATAATTGCGCAGAGTTGCAGGTCCCACCCCGTCATAGTGGACAAAATAACCCCAAGTCCTTGAGTCTCCAGAGTTAGAACACCAAAAATAGAACCTGCCATTGCACAGGATGTAGCGATACGCACATTTCTGCTGTAGAGGCGCTCCAGCAGTTCGGGCACGGTTGTTAGACGGAGCTGGCGCGCCCATTGGCCCGTACTAAGGCAAAGCACACAGATTATGATGACATGAGCGAGACCGAACCAAACCGCGGTGGCTCCAAGTCCCCATGACATCTCGAAGACGCCGATAATATGAGGCGTACCCAATATTGTCAGCGCTAGGGTTGCCGCGACAACAGGGAGAGGCAGCGCCCGGCCTGCCAAAGCGAAGTCTCCCTGTTTAGCCGTTTCAAACCGCGACTTACGCTTAAGCCAAAAGGCAATCCCAAGAATAGGCAATAACTGCAAGGCAATCACGGCGATTAACAACTCTAATCGCACAATTCTCTCCCCTGTCTATACCGGATCCCTTTTTGCGTCTCGGACAACGTTATTTTCCTATCCTTTTTCAATGCGAAATGTTTGCTTTGGATCAACTACTGCAACAACGCGGATCCCGCAGCCATCACCTTGTGGCCAGTTCCAAGGAAAGGCCATAAACGTACACCGCTTTCCTGATACCTTGGCGAGATCGCCGCCAATATTTTCGATACCCGGGATACCGTTGGTCATCATGATTTTGTGGGCTGGCTCCCATAGCGGGAAGTCCTCCATGACATTCCGGCCAGTTTCCTTTTTGTATTCATCCATCAAATATGCGTGAGAGGGCCCTGTGCCATGATCAATAAGTTTGGTCCCTAAAGGATGGTCAAGTGCTTGCACATCAATGCCAACCAGCTTCACGCCGCGATCCACAATCCATTGAGCGGCTTCATCGTAAAGCCCTGGAGAATATAGAAAGTAGTCATCATTATCCCCCCAGTAGCGATGCCAACCTGTGTTGATCATCAAAATATCACCGGGTTCAATACGAGGCGTCACGGCCTCCAAATCCGCAGCCGTGATGACTTCCCATTTCTTCTTGGGAATGTCGGCCACAACGCCAGTTCCGAAGAAGCGGTAAACTTCGTAGTCACCTAAATAGCCCGTATTGCCAAGCACGTGTATTGGCGCATCCATATGCGTGCCGCGATGCATGATGCCGTCAAGCTCTAAGGTCAACTGCCCGTCCATTGCATGCCAATGGTGGGTATTAATTGTTATGCCCTGCGAAGAAGGCCACTGTGGCATGTTGTGGCCCCACCGGTGAGAAAGGTCGTAAAATTTAAGTCCATCTGTTGTGGCTGTCATAATAGTTTCTAAATCCGAAAAGTTTGCGTAGGGTCTTGCATAGCGATGAGGCGTACAACGCAAGCGTCACCTTCCACCCACTTCCAAGGCATTGCATGAAATGTTGCCCGCTGCCCAGTAAGCTCCTCTAAAGCCCCCCCGACATTTTCGATTGTAATGATACCCGCACCTAACAAAGCCTTATGGGCTGGTGCAAAGTCAGGAAACTCTTTACGCGGGTCATTGCCAGTTTCATCTTCATAGAATTGTGGCAATCGTCTGATATGTGGCCCCTTACGATGAACGCCCAATAGAGTTGCCAATGGGTGATCAATATTCGCGGTATCGACGCCGACCATTTTGACTTTTTTACTGACTAACCACTCGGCAGCCTCAAGAGACAAGCCCGGCGCTTCGCCAAAGTACTCGCGACTATCAGCATACTTGTCATGCCAGCCAAGATTTAGGATGACGATGTCACCCTCGCGAATATCAGCCTTAGTCGATTCTAAGTCAGCTACACTGACTAGCTCCCAACGTCCTTTTTTTACATCAACGACAACGCCGCCACCGAAAAAAGTGTCCAGAGAAATATCACCAATGCCGGCCTGCCCCGACAGCAAATGCAATGGTGCATTTACATGCGTCGTGCTATGCATCGTGGTTTTTATCCGCTGAGACATGACACCGTGTTCAGCGATAGTCACACCACGATAGATGATGGGGTCTTTATGACCAGGCTGCGTAGGTGTGTGATGTCCCCACTCATGACTCAGTTCATAGAACTTTAGACCGGTTGTAGGCTCAATTGTAAAAGCGGCATTTGCCATCAAGAACTCCATTAAAGAACTAAGAGGCTAATCGCACCTCTGAAAATAAGACGACAATGCTGGCTTCACTCAATGGTATAGCTCAAGTTCATAGGGTTGATAAGGTCACCTAGTTCGCTGAAAAGCCACCATCGACAGCCAAGATATGACCCGTAACAAGATCGGACGCCTTAGAACACAAAAATACAATTGAACCCGCAAAATCATCTGGCTCCGCAAGGCGCCCCAATGGGATACGCTTGAGAACATCTGCACGCTTATCCGCTGCATCGTCCTCGTAGAGCCAAGCCGTCAAAGCTGATCGGAACACGGTCGGCGCAATCGCATTGACCCTCACATTCATCGCACCCCATTCGGTCGCAAGCGATCGCGTCAACATATCGATTGCAGCTTTGGAAGTGCCGTAAACACTAGTCCCAGCTGACGTCGCGAATCTCGAGCGAACCGAAGAAATTAGTACAACAGAACCGCCTCGCTCACCTTGCGCTGCAAACACGCGACCGACACTGCGACACAACATCCATGACTGCTTAACATTTGCATCCATGACTCGGTCGTAGTCGTCGTCTTCCATATCAATGATCGGCTTTACGATGGCTGATCCTGAAGCCGAAACAAAAATATCAATTCCGTCGCCAGCTTCGCGAGCAACCTCGGCAATCGAATCGCAAGATTCAGCGTCAGACGGGCGCAACGCTATCGACGTTATCGAAAACCCTTCGGCTTTCAAATCAGACTCGAGGGCAGTCAACGCCTCTTTATTGCCCCCAGCAATGGTAACGTGGGCTCCAGCTTGAGCCAAAGCCCTTGCTGATGCGGCACCCAGAGCCCCCGTTGCGCCTGTGACCAACGCAGATTTGCCACTTAAATCGAATAATGACTGAATAGGACTCACGAGGTTTCCTTTTTGCCAATTTTATTACGAAGCACGCCAAGCCCTTCGACTTCCAGCTCAACAACATCACCCGGTTTAATCCACTTTTCCATTTCATCACCGCAACCGTTAGCAACGGTCCCAGACCCAATGACGTCACCAGGATACAAAGTCTCGCCTTGCGAAATATAAGAAATGATCGATGGAAATTTATGAAACATATCTGAGGTGTTGCCTCTTGACCAAACCTCGCCATTAATGCGGGCTTCCATCGCCAAATTATTGGCGTCAAGCTCATCAGGAGTAACGAGCCAAGGCCCTAAGACGTTACCACGGTCAAAGTCTTTTCCCTTTGCGGGTCCCAAATTCATGGAGACTTCTTTTGGAATGATGTCACGTGCGCTGATGTCGTTAAATATTGTGTAGCCAGCGATATATTCACTTGCATTTTCGACTGAAATATCTCGCCCCTGCTTTCCAATAACAATGGCAAATTCAAGCTCGTAATCAAGCTTCTCTGTATAGGCAGGCCACTGAACCGTCTCCTCTGGACCAATCACAGAGCGCCTATTTCCCTTATAATAAATAGGCTGATCCCACCAAAGAGCCGGTGTCTTCTTCCCTGTTCGCCTTTCGAAATTAATCATATGCCCCTCGAAACTCAGAGTGTCACGAATAGAGTTGGGAAGAGGTACTGGGGCCAAGAGTTTGACCTCTGAGAGCAAATACACAAAGTGATGATCGCGCTCGGCTGCACTTTCTGCGGTTGAGCCCTTCGCAAAGGCCAGAGCATCGGCCGCAAGTTGAAGCGACGATTCCCCGCCTTCGAGGAAGGCAACCATATCGGAAGGTATTCGCTTGTTGCTAATGCATTCAGGGCTATCAATACCGCCCTTTGATCGCAACATGGTCAAACACGCCGAATTTAAATCTGTGACCGTTTCTTTATCAGTATCGACAGCACCAATTTTGACCTCTGAAGCCAGGTTCAGTAAATGAAAACTGACCAACTTCACAATGTCTGATCCTTTTCTGATATGAAAACTTGACGCTGTTTCAAAAGCTTAACATTGCGATCATGCAACAACTCTTCGCGAGAACGTCCGCTGTAGTCGTAGACCCCGCGTCCTGTTTTTACACCATAATGACCGTCTTCAACGAGACCTCTTGCGAACAGCGAGGGTTCGGTTCGATTGCTTAACCCTGGAAATACATTCTTCGATACTCGAACGTCCGTATCTAATCCGATGAAATCCTTGCCTTCCATAGGGCCGATTTGAGCCAACCTGAAACCCAAGCTGGCTTTGACAGCAGCGTCTAAATCATGCGGTGCGACGATACCCTCATCCAACAAGTAATCGATTTCGCGACTCAGTGCGCCAGTTAGGCGATTAATAATAAATCCGGGAATTTCTTTACGAACCAGCACCGGAATTTTGCCAATATGCTTCATCAAGGCGACCGCTGTATCAACAGATTGCTGCGATGTATGTTTACCAAAATGAACTTCGACGGCCGGAATAAGATGGGCAGGATTAAAATAATGCAGACCAACCACGCGCTCCGGAGTGTGCATATCCTGAGTCATTTGAGAGACTGTAAAGCTACTGGTATTACTTGCAATCAATACATGAGCTGGCGCCTTATCAAAGCTTGAGAACAAGTCCTTCTTGATCGTAAGAACCTCAGGGCCTGTCTCAATTGCCAAGTCGCAATTTTCTAACTGAACATCCAAGTGAGTCGACAGGGCCGTGGTTATACGCGCCATGACATCGCCTGGGCTCTCAGCAATAACGCCGTATTGCTTTCCTAATTTTAAATTAGCGAGTATCTGAGACTTACAACGATCCAGAGCATCTTGTTGAATATCAACCAGACAAACAGTCAGCCCAGCCTCAATAAAAGACTGCGCAATGCCCTCACCCATAACGCCAGCACCGACGACGACTACGCGTTGAATATTTTCGAAAGATTTCATAGAGTTCTATGGTGACACGACGAGCATCGTGGTTGCTTGATTGGATTTGTTTAAGACGGAACGCTCTTCATTAGGCTCTATAAAAACAGAATCCATTGGGCCCAATTCAATTTCCTCCGATTTAGTTTTAACCGTAATGACGCCTTCAATAACGACATAAACTTTGCCTGTTGGGCCTGAACCCCACTCAGCCCCGCCGCCCGGCAGAAAAGTCGAGAGACCTACCCAAAAATCTTTGCAATCGGTGACATCACCACCCTGCAATCGCATAGCAGTCATTCCAAAATGATTGCGGGCATCATAGGGTTTAGCGGCATTAAATCGAGAAATTTGCATGTTTAGCCTCTTGAGGTAATTCTCGGGGATCTATCATCTTTCGCTACGATATATTTTTTGAATTGTTCTCGTAACTCAGTCACAAATGCAGTTCTCATGGGATGAGGCTTATCCGTATGCCTATAAATCAACCCTGCAGGCGTTTCCCAAAGGCGTTTGTCCTCAAAGATAACCTTCAGATTGAAACTTTCTGCATCTGACTGGAATACACGTGGCGCACTGACCAAAAAGTTACCGAGAGTTACGAATTTCAAAATCGTCAAGAAACTCGAATCTATACCCGCACTAATCTCTGGTGACCCAAGACCGCAAGATCCAAAAAATGATTCTAGACGCGACCGACCTACGTGATCCTGAAGCGGTGTAATCCAGGGATAATTTGCTAAGTCTTTGGACTCGACGATCCGTTTCTTTGCGAGGGGATGATCGACACTCGCAAAAATTACATGCTTCATGTCAACAAGATGCTCTTTGACAAGCTCTGGATGACTTGGAAAATCCAAGGAACAGCAAATAACATCCAGATCACCACTCAGTAATCTAGGGGTAAGAGTGTCGATAACGCCACTTTCCAGAGTGAATTTAACGTGCGGGTGTTGGTACTGAAATTCGGTAATCGCGAGCGGCAGTATCGTATCAATCCATCCGGGACCAGCCCCAACGCGAATAGTGCCAGAAGCGCCATATCTTGCCGCGTCAATCTCGGAAAGCGCATGACGATATTCCATCTCCATTAGAGAGGCACGACGGGCAAATATTTTGCCGTAACGCGTCAATGCGACGCCAGTTGGCAAACGATCAAACAACTCAACCCCAAGGCGCTGCTCTAGTTGTTTAATGGACTTAGACAACGCCGGTTGCGTGATATTTAGCGCCCTACAGGAAGCGGAAATTGAGCCAGACTCCGCAACCTCCAAGAAATGTCGTATTAGCTTAGGCTGGAGATCAATACGGCTATTAGAGCCTTCACGGCCCATCATGCTGGAAACGCCAAGAATACCCCTGATTGGGTTCCTTCTTTGTGGCATCTTCGTAATTGAAGAATGTTTAACCTTTTGTATGAATCTAATGCGCCCATCCTCATTGACTCGGCCTCATTGAATTAGGCACTACTTTAAAAAGCATAGACGTCACCTTTCCCATTTTAAAAGTCGCTTTATTGACGATGGCATGAAACAAAGTTATACCCTTCAAATTGGAGGCATCGAAGCTTTACTATAATTAGGACGTTTTATTACTTCGCTCAGCATATCGTGACTTCGCTGCTGCCACGAGAAAGTCGTTCATTTCATTTCGAGCCGCATCCGCCTGTTCAGGAGTCCAGTCGCGAAATCCTTGACCAACCTTGGCGCCAGTTTCACCCCGATCAATTTTTTGAAGCAATAAAGGATGCACTTCCGCGGTCACATCTAGGTCTGCCATCAGTGTCTTATGAATAGCGACTGTCAATTCGAGGCCAAGCAGATCAGATTGCTCTAGTGGACCCATGACCGGAAGACGGGCTCCAAAGCCTAGTTTTACAACGGTGTCCAATGTCCGGGAGTCACAAACACCGTTGGCAACCAAGGCTATGGCTTCGCGCTTTAAGGCGTGCTGTAGACGGTTACCGATAAAACCCGGCACATCTTTTTTGACCAAAACTGGGGTCATACCAACAGCACTCAATGATGCCATAGCGACTTCAGCGACTTCAGGATCAGACGTATCGCCGAGCACGACTTCCACCAATTCAATCAGATGCGGTGGGTTCCAAAAATGTGTCCCAATAACACGTCCCTTGTGCTCCACAGCACTAGCAATTTTTGTTATAGGAATGGCAGAAGTATTTGTCGCTAGAATAGTGTCGACTCCGCTCCATTTCTCCATATCACGGAAAATCGACTGTTTAATCGCGAGGTTTTCGGTGGCAGCCTCTATAACAAAGTCAGCATTTTCTACGGCCGATTTAATATCCGGAACCACCATAACGCTAGCCAACGCACTATTTGCAATGCCTAAGAGCCTGCAGATTTCACCGATTTTGTCCAAGATGGCAGCGCGACGATTGGAGTCAGGCTCGCATACAGAAACTGAATAGCCTCCATATGCGAAGACGAAAGCGATGCCACAACCCATGAGACCACCACCAATGACCGCAACATGACCCGTTGCATCTTTGCTCATCCTGCGGAAAATCCGCCATCGACATACATAATTTGCCCTGTGCAAAAACTGGAAGCATCCGATAACAAATACATCGCCATTCCAACGAAATCCTCCGGCTCTCCCAGGCGTTTCAATGGAATACGAGAAAGAGATCTCGCTTTCGTCGCTTGTCCCAGCTCATTCTCTTCGTCGTACATCCAAGCCGTTAACTTTGACCGAAACACGGTCGGCGCAATGGCATTGACGGTCGTGCCATATTGCCCCCACTCGGTTGCGAGTACACGGGTTAGCATATCCGTGGCACCTTTTGATGCGCAATATCCTGTATAACCTGAAGTGTTTCCAAAGCGGCCACGCACCGAAGACACTAGAAGAACTTTGCCCGATTTATTTTTTTCAATCCAATACGTTCCAGCAGCCTTAGCCATGAACCAAGCTCCGCGGACATTGGCATCCATTACGAACTGCCAATCTTCGTAGTCCAAATCTTGAATAAACCCCGGCTTGTTCGCACCTGACGCCACAACGAGCTGATCTAAGTCTCCATACTTCTCGACAGCAGACGCCACCATTTTTTCGGCATCCTGAAGCGAGTTGGGCCTTAAATACAAGACTTGCACATCGGCGCCCACCTCTCGGCATTCATCCGCAACAGCATCCAAATCCGATTTTGTGCCGCCCACCAGAGTCAGGTTAGCGCCCATCGCTCCGAGCGAAATAGCTACGGCCCGCCCGAAAGCTCCCGATGCACCAGTAATTAAAGCCGACTTCCCCCTCACATCGAACAGACTCATCGGGTTTTTAAGAGGTTCAGATATCATAAGTGTCTCGCAATTTAGCCTTAGCATTAGTCCGAATAAGATTCGCACCTCTCCTATTGAAATAACAATAAGAGTTAAGATAAAGGGTATAACTAAAATTCATGGGGCTATAGCGCCATACCATGAGCTTCATGGTTACATCTGCGCTTCCAAAGGAAAGCGAATGAAACAACTTCAAGCAAAAGCCGGGGTCCCAAAAAGCCGGGGTCTTGCATTGCCACATTCCCAGATACGTTGCTGCAAGACCTGACCCCGATTTTTCCCTGCAAGACCTGACCCCGATTTTTCCGGGTTGGCGCAATAACGGCCTAGAATGAC
>CAYGPO010000068.1:0-4102 GCA_964351665.1 uncultured Gammaproteobacteria bacterium
GCAGGTTTCGCAGCCGTCCATGACGATCATGGCCTTGGTGTTGCACTTATTGCATAGGCTGGCGGAGGCGGGGTAGCTTTCGCCGTCGTCGCTAGCCGCTGCCGTCGGTGCGCTGGCTGATGGGGCAGGGGTTTTGGCTGAGGGACTTTTGGCTTCAACCTCCGCCCTTTTTGCGGCCAGAATTTCCGCCTGAGCTGGGTCCTGCACTTCGTCTGTGATCATGCCGATCACCCGCATGTGGTGTTCCACCACGGCGCCAATCTCGGCCACCAGGGACGGCATGAACTTACCGCCTTTCTTGAAATAGCCGCCCCGGGGATCAAATACCGCCTGAAGTTCGGACGATAGAAACGTCACGTCGCCACCTTTTCTGAATACCGCCGACATAACTCTGGTCAAGGCCACTATCCACTGGAAGTGGTCCATGTTTTTGGAGTTGATGAAGATCTCAAAGGGTCGCCGCTGCTCGTGTTCAGTGCCCTGATTGAGAATGATGTCGTTGATGGTGACATAGAGGGCGTGTTCATCCAGTGGGGTGCGGATTTTATAGGTGGCGCCGTCCAGGCATTCAAAGCCGTCGGGTCGCTCAACCTTTTCGGTCATGCGGATCACTTCCGCCCCGCTGCTGGTCTTCTCGGTGGGTTGAGCCGGTGGGGCCTCGCTGGATTGAGGTTTGATGACTTCGTAGCCGACAATTTTCTTGGCGATTTTCACTGACATGGCGCGTTTTCCAGATTCAAGTCGCTGGAGCTGGTAGGTCCGGCCCCTGCGGGTTAAACGGTGGGCAAATTCCCGAGGGTTGCTTACCCTGGATGACTTTTCAAATCCCTATCCTCTGGGAGGGGATTTAGAACTTGCCGTAATAGCCCTCTTTCATGGCGTCAAACAGGTTTGCCGCCGTGTGGCTTTCACCGTCGTATTCAATTTCTTCATTGCCTTTGACCTCAACGGTGCTGCCATCGTCCAGGGTAAATCGGTAGGTGGTATTTGCCAGATCGTCTTCCTTGACCAAAACCCCCTGGAAGGCTTCTGGGTTGAAGCGGAAGGTGGTGCAGCCCTTCAGCCCTTTTTCGTGGGCGTAGGTGTAGATTTCCTTGAAATCTTCGTAGGGATAATCCGTGGGCACGTTGGCAGTTTTGGAGATGGATGAATCCACCCACAGCTGGGCTGCGGCCTGGATATCTACGTGCTGCTTCGGGCTGATGTCCTCAGCGGTAATAAAGTACTCGGGCAGGCTGTGCTCCGGGTCCTCTGAATAAGGCTGGGCGTCTGCGTTGACCAGGGATCGATAGGCCAACAGCTCGAAGGAGTAGACCTCAACTTTTTCTTTGGTTTTGCGTCCTTCGCGAATCACATTGCGCGAATAGTGGTGGGCAAAACTGGGCTCAATACCATTGGAGGCATTGTTGGCCAACGACAGGGAAATGGTGCCGGTGGGGGCAATGGAGGTGTGGTGGGTAAATCGGCAGCCGTGTTCAGCCATCTTTTCCACCACATCTGGGGCCACCTGGGCGATTCGCTGCATGTATCGACTGTAGCGTGCGTGCAGCAGTTTGCCCGGGACCTTGTCTCCCAGTTTGTAGCCGTCTTTCATCATTTCCGGGCGTTTTCGCAGCATTTCTGCGGTGACGTCAAACAACGCGTCCATAATAGGGGCAGGACCTTTCTCCCGCGCCAGTTCAACCCCGGTTTCCCAACCAGCCAAGGCCATTTCTCTGGCCACGCTTTCGGTAAACTCGATGGATTCGTTGGAGCCGTATTTCATCCCCATCAAGGTCAGGGTAGAGCCCAGGCCAAGAAACCCCATGCCGTGACGTCGCTTGTAACGAATCTCCTCTTCCTGCTTGCTCAGGGGCAGACCGTTGATTTCCACCACGTTGTCCAGCATGCGGGTGAAAACCCGCACGGTTTCCCGGTATTCATCCCAGTTAAAGCTGGCCTTCTTGGTGAACGGCTTATCCACAAAGCGGGTCAGGTTGACCGAGCCCAGCAGGCACGACCCGTAGGGCGGCAGGGGCTGCTCGCCGCAGGGATTGGTGGCGCGGATGTTTTCGCAAAACCAGTTGTTATTCATCTCATTGACCCGGTCGATCAGGATGAAGCCGGGCTCAGCAAAGTCATAGGTTGAGGACATGATCATGTCCCAGACCCGGCGAGCCGGCACCCTTGAGTAAACCTTACAGGCGATCAGGCCCAGGTCGTTGCGCACGTAGCCCTTCTCCACGGGCCACTCGCGCCAGACCACCGCGTTGGCGTCGGTCAGGTCGATTTCGTCGGATTCTTTTTCCAAAATGGGAAATACCAGGGCCCATTCGCTGCCGTTTTTCACCGCTTCGATGAAATCGTCGGTGATCAGCAGCGACAGGTTGAACTGGCGCAGGCGGCCGTCTTCGCGCTTGGCGCGGATAAATTCTTTTACGTCAGGGTGGGCGACATCAAAGGTGGCCATCTGTGCGCCCCGGCGCCCGCCGGCAGAGGACACGGTGAAACACATTTTGTCGTAGATATCCATAAACGACAGGGGGCCGGAGGTATAGGCGCCGGCGCCGGATACGTAAGCACCCCTGGGGCGCAGGGTGGAAAACTCATAACCTATGCCGCAGCCCGCTTTCAGGGTCAGACCCGCTTCATGGACCTTGTTCAAAATGCCATCCATGGAGTCTTTAACGGTACCTGAGACGGTACAGTTGATGGTGGAGGTGGCGGGTTTATGGTCCAGTGCTCCGGCGTTGGAGGTAATACGCCCAGCCGGAATTGCGCCTCGACGCAGGGCCCAGACGAACCGTTCGTTCCAGTAGGCGCGTTTTTCGTCGGTGGTTTCTACCTCGGACAGCGCTTTGGCCACCCGTTTGTAGGTTTCATCGATGGTGGAATCTACCACATCGCCGGATTTGCTCTTTAAGCGATATTTTTTGTCCCAGATGTCCAGGGACGCGGGCTGAAAGGTGATGTCGGACACGCCATTAGGCACGGCCTCAAGTCGGACGCTGCTCATTGTTATAAAAAACTCTCCCTGAGGACCCTGCAGGCAGGGGCACCACAATCTCTAGTTATAATTTCATCGCAGGGACACAAGATGTTGTGTCTGGCGCTCAGACTAATGGCGAGCCGATCAATTGTCAAATAATATAAAACAAGCAAAAACAACTACCTGGCAATTATTCGCAGAAATCCGTTGAAGCTTTTTGTCTGCCTCCACGAAGGATCAAGCACTTAGCGCTGGGCCCCGGCCTATTCTCGGGATCCGGGCATAATGCCTGGATCGATTTGCCATTTTTGCTGTCCAAACCAACGGTTTTTACTCAGGAAAACGCCTCATGTTCTGGTCTGGATTACGGCCCTTAGCGGTCACGTTGTTGCTGGCCACCGGGCCCGCGGCCCAGGCGGTACTGCCGTCGGCGGTGGGCGATCAGCCGTTGCCGTCCCTGGCTCCGGTGTTGGAACAGGTTACCCCTGCGGTGGTTAATATTCATTCCCGCACCCGTGTCCAGGTGCGCCAGCCGTTTGCCGATGATCCCCGCTTTCGGCGTTTTTTTGGCATGCCCAGGGAGCGGGTGAGTCAAAGTCTGGGCAGCGGGGTGATTGTTGACGCCGAGGCCGGTCTGGTACTGACCAACAATCACGTTATTGAGGGGGCAACGGAAATCCAGGTGACCTTGTCCGACGGCCGGACCTTTGAAGCCGAGCTGGTGGGTACCGATGCCGCCACCGATGTGGGCTTGATCCGGATTCCCGCCGAGGACCTGCTGGGCCTGCCCCTGGCGACGGAGTTTGATCTGCGGGTGGGGGATTTTGTGCTGGCGGTGGGCAATCCTTTTGGACTGGGTCAGACCGTCACCTCAGGTATTGTTAGTGCCTTGGGTCGACGTGGACTGCGAGGGCTCAACTTTCAAAATTTCATCCAGACCGACGCGTCCATCAATCCGGGCAACTCCGGCGGGGCGCTGCTCAATTTACGCGGTCAGCTGGTGGGGATAAACACCGCTATTTTTTCGCCCAGCGGAGGCAATGTGGGCATAGGGTTTGCCATCCCGGCGGAAATCGCCTCCAACGTGATTCAGGATCTGGTGGCCTTCGGGGCGGTGCGCCGTGGCAAGGTTGG
>CAYGPO010000068.1:4202-25366 GCA_964351665.1 uncultured Gammaproteobacteria bacterium
GCTGATGGGGGTACCCTGCATCCGCTGCTCAGCGGTACCCGTCTGCGCCAGCTGGACGGTGAGCTGGCTCAGCGGGTGGGGGTAGAAGGCATCGTGTTTACCGAGATCGAGCGCCGCAGCGCCGCGGCCCGGGCTGGCCTGCGGCCCGGGGACGTCATGCACCGGATTAATCGCAAACCCGTGGCTACCCTGTCCGATGCTCTGGAAGAAATGCCCCAGCAATCCCGTTCCCTGGTGGTGAGCGTGCTGCGAGGTGCCCGCAGCTATCTGGTTGTGATCGAATAATGGGTATGCCCGTGGTACATTAATAACTTGCCAGGCGAAGGGGAAGGCCGCTGGGCAGGAACTACCAATCACCACCAATCAACGATATTTTGTGCCGGGATCGCTGACCCCCGGCAGGAGCTGAAATGTCACCAGCAGCCCAATCCGCTGCCCGGCAGTTGTCTTGTCTGCCTGTGTTGTTTATCGGTTTGCTGTCCAGCCTTCCCGGCGTCGCGCAAACCCTGCAGATTGCCACCGATCAAGCCAGCGAGAATGCATTTGTTGCCAGCTTGGTCGAGTACAACGCGGCCCGCACCAAACTTCAGTTTGAGCTGGTTAGCAGCACCACAGAAGTCGCCTTCAAAAAAGCCACCACCGGCGAAGTGGATGTCAGTGGCATTTCTCGCCCTGCCCGCCGTGATGATCGCCAGGAGCGTCAGCTGGAAGTATTTCCCGTGGTCTGGGATGCGTTGGTGGTCATCGTTCATCCTGACAATCCCATCGTCAACATCCGGCTGCAGCAGCTGGCTGATATCTATCAGGGCGATCTGACCCGTTGGGATCAGATGGGTGGGGAGGCGGTGGCCATAGACATATTGGCCCATGAATCTGCCCTAAATGGGGTCGCCTACAATCTGGCTGACCTGGTCTTGCGCGAGCCGGGCAGCTCTGGCTACGCCACTGCGCGCTTTGCCAACACTCAGCAGATTATCGCTGGGGTGGAAGCCAACCCCCGGGCGCTGGCGGTAGTGAACTACTCCGCTGCCCGCAAACGGCGCCTTAAGCTGTTGCTGTTGGAAGGCGTAGCCCCGGCCATCAGCAATATCCAGAGCGGTGATTATCTGCTGTATTTTCCCATGTATCTGACGGTTCGCAGCGATGCGGTAAACCGGCGCGACATTCGGGAATTTCTGCGCCTGGCCACCAACAGCGCGAACCGTCGTATTCTCAAGCGCAACGGCGTGGTGCCCTATGCTGATGGGCTGGGCCTGGCCTCTCGCCAGCTTGAGCGGACCCGACTACTGAACGGTTTGAAGGCGAGGCGATAACCCGCTGCGGTATGAGTATCAAGGCCGTCTCATTTGATCTCGACGATACCCTATGGCCCATCGCGCCGGTGATCGAGCGGGCCGAGCGGCGCATGCAGCAGTGGATTATTCACCGCCACCCGGATCTCGCGCCTCGCATGGAGCCGGCGGTGCTGATGGAATTGCGGGAGTCGGTGGCCACCGATCACCCCCACCTTGCCCATGATTTATCTACCCTGCGGCGGATGACCCTGGGTCTGGCCATGCGCCCGGCTGGCTGCACGGACCAAGATGTTGACGAGGCTTTTGAGGTGTTTTGGTCTGCGCGAAACGAGGTTCAGCTGTATCCTGACGTGTGGCCGACTTTGCGTCAGCTAAGCCCCGTCTACCGGCTGGCTACCATTACCAACGGCAATTCGGACATTGATCGGGTTGGCCTTGGTGAGGTGTTTGAACATCACGTCAGGGCTGCTGAGGTGGGCGTAGCCAAGCCCGCTCCGGCAATTTTTGAATTCACCCTGGCGCAATTGGGGTTGTCAGCCCATGAGGTTTTGCACGTGGGTGACCAGCTGGAGGCCGATGTGGCTGGGGCTCTGCGGGTTGGCATGCGGGCGGTGTGGCTGAACCGAGATGAGCGATCAGGGGGGCAACAGGCGGTGCCGGTGATTCGGTCCCTGGCCGAGCTGCCTGAATTGCTTGAAACTCTATAAATAGAAATAGCGGATTGCAGGAAAAATGAACCCAATCAAACTTCAGACCCTCGCTGAGAATGAGTGTGAGAACTGGCGCAGCAATCAACCCGCGGCGGTTCAGGCCTGGGTGAAAGGCGCTGGATTCACCGGCGCCGGCGGCCAGGTGCTGCTGATGCCAGCGGCAGGCGGTGAGCTGAACAGCATACTTTGCGGCGTCGGGCGTAGTCGTGACCTGTGGTCCCTGGGTGGGCTTAGCGCCGCCCTGGGCGACGGTGTATATCAGCTGGACGAAGACTTTGATGAGCCTTCTACCCAACAGATGGCACTGGGATTTCGCCTTGGCCAGTATCAGTTCAGTCGGTACAAAAAGCCGGCAGCCAAAGCCGTTGAACTGCAGATACCCAAACCCTGGGATGACCACATCGAATCGGTGGTGAAGGCCACGGCCCTGGTCAGAGATCTGGTCAATACCCCCGCTGAGCACATGGGGCCAGCTGACCTTGCGGTCGCCGCCCAGGCCATTGCAGAGCTTTATCAGGCAACGGTTACAGAAATTGTGGGCGATGACTTGTTGGCGCAAAACTTTCCCGCCATTCACGTGGTGGGCCGGGCCGCAGCGATGGCCCCCAGACTGATTCAGATGGATTGGGGTAACCCGGACCATCCGCTGGTGGCCTTGGTGGGAAAGGGCGTGTGTTTCGACAGCGGCGGCCTCAACATGAAAAGTTCTTCCGGCATGGCGCTGATGAAAAAAGACATGGGTGGCGCCGCCCATGTACTGGGTTTGGCCAGGCTGATCATGGCGCAGCAGTTGCCAGTGAGGCTGATGGTGTTAGTCCCAGCGGTGGAAAATTCGGTTTCTGGTAACGCGTTTCGGCCCGGCGATGTGATTGCCACTCGCAAAGGCAGCAGCGTTGAAATCGGCAATACCGATGCTGAGGGACGCCTGGTGCTGAGCGATGCATTGACCCTGGCCTGTGAGAAATCGGCTGACCTGGTGGTGGATTTTGCCACCTTGACGGGGGCTGCGCGGGTGGCCCTGGGGCCAGATGTTCCGCCGTTTTTCACCAATCATGACGGCATTGCAGACGATCTGATGACAGCAAGCTTAGCGGTGGAAGATCCGCTGTGGCGCATGCCGCTGCACCAACCCTATCGGGACATGCTGCATTCAAGCATCGCAGACTTCAATAACGTGGGTGGCTCGGGATTTGCTGGCTGTATCACCGCCGCACTGTTTTTAGAGCACTTTGTTAGCCACAGCACGCCCTGGGTACACATCGATACCTATGCCTGGAACCAGGGCGATAGACCGGGCAGGCCCAAGGGCGGCGAAGCGCTTGGCATGAGGGCGGTGTTTGAATGGTTGAAGCAGCGCTATTGCTGAATCCATCAGGCGGGTAGCTTTGACAGGCTGTGCCGACTCGAGGGTAAGGCCAGGCTTAGGCCAAGGGATAGGCCAAGCAATAGGTAGGTCTCAAAGGACGGTCAGGCTGAACAATCAGCCTGACCGTAAAACACGTCCGAACTAGTTGGTGGCGCTTTGCACCGGTTGTTCGGTGCTCAGGGCTGCGGTTCGTTGACCCGCCCCGGTCAGGCTGATGATATCGCCTAAAATTCTAACAGTCTCGTCAAGCAGTACATCCGGCGCATCGTCCAGAAAGTCTGCGGCGGTCTCGATCTCGTCGCCTTCCACCTCTTGTTCAGGTTCCGGCACATCCGGATTGGTGGTGGATACCAACTTAACGTCCTTGTTGCCCACGTTGGCAAAGGCTTCTCTGGCGGCCTTGCGCACTGCGCGCAACTCCTCTTCCTGAGCCAGTTCGGCTCGGCGCGCCTGTTCCAATAACGAGACCTTGGTTTGGTCCCTGGCTTCACGCATGGAGGCGATGTCTTCCAACAGGTACTTGAATTCCTGATTGTCGTTCAATCGGTCCTGAGAGCGCTGCTCCACCACCGGCAAGATGCTGGTCAGGTCGTCGTAGACCTTGTAACGAGCGGGGCTGATGCTGGTCCATGGCAGGGCATTTTCCAACGAGCTTTCGCCGTACTTATCTTCGATCCCAGCGGTGGGAAAGATGATGTCTGGAATCACGCCGCGGTGCTGCGTGCTGCCGCCATTGACCCGGAAAAACTGGGCGATGGTGAGCTTCAGCTGACCAAATTTGGGGTCGTCACCTTTGCCATATCGATCAAGGTTAATCAGATTTTGCACGGTGCCCTTGCCGAAGGTGGGTTCACCGATCACCACACCGCGGCCGTAGTCCTGGATTGCAGCGGCAAAAATCTCTGATGCCGAGGCGCTGTGGCGATTAACCAGCACCACCAGAGGCCCTTCCCAGGCTGAGCCGCGATCAGCGTCCTTTTCCACGTCAATTTTGCCGCTGGAGTCGCGGACCTGGACCACCGGCCCGTTATCGATAAACAGCCCGGTAAGGTCTGTTGCCTCGGCCAGGGATCCGCCGCCGTTGTTGCGCAGATCCATGACGATGCCGTCCACACCTTCTTTCTTAAGGTTGGCCAACAGGTCTCGAACGTCCCTGGTGGAAGATCGGTAGTCTTCATCGCGCCGCGCCCGGGCGGCGAAGTCCAGGTAGAAAGCCGGCAGGTCGATAACACCGATGAGGCGCTTGCTACCCTGCCACTCAATTTCAAAAGTGCTGCTTTGAGCGGCCTGCTCTTCCAGCTTCACTTTGTCTCTAACCAGCTCGATGTTGACCGGCTGGCCGTCGATGCCGGTTACCCCAGGAATGATTTCCAGCACCACCTCAGTACCCGAGGTGCCGCGAATCAGCTCCACAACATCGTCAAGGCGCCAGCCCACCACGTCGGTGGCTTCTTCACCCGGCGCCTGGGTCACGGAAATAATTCGGTCGCCGACTTTCAGCCGGCCGTCTTTCGACGCGGGGCCGCCGGGCACTACGCGGCGGATGGTGGTGTATTCGTTTTCCCGCTGCAGCACAGCGCCAATGCCTTCAAGGGAAAGGCGCATGGAGATTTGGAAGTTTTCTGAACTACGGGGAGCCAGATAACCGGTGTGTGGCTCGATGGAAAGGGCAAAGGCGTTCATGTAGTACTGAAACACGTCTTCAGAATCCAGTTCACCAACCCGCCGGTCCAGGTTGACGTAACGCTCTCGCAGCACGTCGCTGGCGCTTTCCTCTTCCTTGTTGGCAAGGCGCAGGCGCAGCATGTCGTTTTTTACCCGCCGGCGCCAAATGTCATTAAGCTCCTGCTCATTTTTAGCCCAGGGTGCCTCGGAGCGGTCCAGCTCTAAGGACTCATCAATTTCAAAGTCGAAGGGCTTGCTCAGTAGCTCGGTGGCAAAGGCGATTCGGTCGCTGACTCGCTGGGAGTAAACGTTGAATATGACAAACGCTGCCGACAGGTCTTGCTTCTTCAGTGCGTCATCGAGCACGGTTCGAAAAGCCTCAAACTGGCTGATGTCGGAGTTAAGAAAAAATACCCTGTTGGGGTCCAGGCTTTCCAGGTATCGATCCAGGATGGCGGAGGACAGGGTGTCGTCGAGACGGGTCTTTTTATAATGCGCGCGGGTGAGAAAAGTGGTCGCCCAGCGACTGGCCTCCAGCTGATTGGGCTGTGGCTGCAGCGTTAACGCCCGTTCGGGGGTTTTGGCGGCGGCCATGGTCGTCAGCAGCAGGGCTGCACTCAGACCCACAGCGTGGATGGCAGTTTTTAGGACGCGCGTCATTCAGTTCTCCTTGTTACGCCGGGGCTGGCATTCCTGCCAGCAGTTCCTTTAGGACCACAGAACCTACCAAAGGGTTTCACCCGGGCGGGTTGCGCTGTACGCGCAACAGATTTGGCAGGTCATTACTGTCTTACCCTGTTATCGGCAGTAGGTCCGATGCCTGCAGCTTTGTCAAGGTTAAGCCGACAAAACGGTTGTTACATGCGCCATAAGTGATAACCAGGCAACAGTTTGAGCCTTTGGGCGTGGACGCAATGTGCAGGCCAAATGGCCCGCTAGGACAGGGCGCCGGCCTGACTCGCCATCTCGTCGGCGTGGTAGGACGATCGTACCAGCGGCCCGCTGGCCACATGGGCAAAGCCCATCGCCTGGCCGGCGGCTTCGATCTGCGCAAACTCCTCGGGCGTCCAGTAGCGCATTACCGGGTGATGATGGGGCGTGGGCTGCAGGTACTGGCCCACGGTCACCATGTCCACCTGGTGGCGTTTGAGGTCCTCCAGGCATCCCATCACCTGATCCATGGTCTCGCCCAGCCCCAACATGATGCCGGATTTGGTGGGGATGTCCTTGTGGCGCTGCTTAAAAGTCTGGAGCAGATCCATGGACCATTGATAGTCGGCGCCGGGACGCACCTGGCGATACAGATCCGGCACGGTTTCCACGTTGTGGTTAAACACGTCCGGCGGCTGCTGGCTGAGGATGTCCAGGGCCCGCTGCATTCGGCCCTTGCCACGAAAGTCGGGCGTAAGGATTTCAATTTTGATACCCGGTTTGGCCTCTCTGATGGCCTTGATGCACTGGGCGAAGTGGTCAGCGCCACCGTCGCGGAGGTCGTCTCGGTCAACGGAGGTAACCACCACGTAGCGCAGGTTCATCTGGGCTATGGTTTCTGCCAGCCGCCGGGGTTCGTCCGGGTCTGTTGCTTTCGGCCGGCCGTGGGCGACATCACAGAAAGCGCAGCGTCGAGTACAGATTTCGCCCAGAATCATAAAGGTGGCGGTGCCTTTGGAAAAACACTCGTGGATATTTGGGCAGGAGGCTTCTTCGCAGACGGTGACCAGGGCGTTTTGTCGCAGATTGGCTTTCAGCTTGCCCACCGCGTTGCCGGCTGGGATACGGACCCGAATCCAATCCGGTTTGCGCAGAACCCGGGCGTTGGGATCGAAGGTGACCGGGTTACGGGCAATTTTTGATTCGCCGGTCTGCTTTTTGCCCGTCACCACCGTTGGGGCGGCGCTGGTTGTTGATGTGTCAGGCACAGATGGCCTCCTGTTCGGTGATGGCGTGACCGCTCATGGCGGTCAGGTGGCGAATTAAGTTAAGGCCAGCTTCCTGCCAGCCCAAGGGGATCCCCAGTTCGCTGCTCTGGGTCATGCTCAGCCCCTGGTAACCGCAGGGGTTGATCCGCTGAAAGGGCTCCAAATCCATCTTCACGTTAACCGCCATGCCGTGAAAAGTGCATCCACGTCGCACCCGCAGTCCCATGGAGGCAATTTTTTGCCCGGCCACATAGACCCCCGGCGCCTTGTCCTGGCGGCAGGCCTCAACCTGATGCTGGGCCAGCCAGTCAATCACCGACTGTTCCAGCCATTGCACCAGGGTTTTGATGCCGATGGCGCAGCGTTTCAGGTCCCACAGGGGGTAGATCACGGCCTGGCCGGGCCCGTGATAGGTGACTTGGCCGCCGCGATCCACCTGCACCAGGGGGATCTCGCCGGGGGCCAGGACATGTTCCAGGGTGGCGGCCTGGCCCAGGGTAAATACCGGCGGATGCTCAACCAGCCAGATCTCGTCCTGGGTACTGTCGTTGCGCGAATCGGTAAAGGCCTGCATTCGTCGCCACACGGGTTCATAGCTTTCCTGCCCCAGGTTTCTGACAATCAGTGGGCGGGTCATGGGCTGGCGGCTGGCCGGGTCAAAGCGTCCATAGCACCTGGTCGTGACCCGACAGCTCGGCGTACAAAGCTTCCAGTTGGCTGCGGCTCTCGACCCTTGCGGTTACCGTAATGGATTCGTAGTTGCCACCTTTTGATGGCCGGCAGGCGACGGTGTCGTCGGCCACGCTGGCGTGGCGGATCACGATGTCCAGCACCACCTGTTGCAGGTCAAGGCCGGATTTGCCCATGGCCTTAACGGGAAACACGCAGGGGAAGGTTAATCCGGCGGCTTCTGCCTGCTCGTTGTCGGCGCTGTCGTTGCTTTGGGTGAAGTCAGTCATTGGCCAGCTTCAATCGCCAAAATCGTGAAACCACAGCGCAATGCTGTCACTCATGCGCCGCCAGAAGCCGCCCCGGTCTATGGCGTTTAAGGCCTGCAGTGGCGCGCTGGCTTTGAGTTCTTCACCCAGATAAACCCGCAAACTGCCCACCTCCGTGCCGACTTGCATAGGCGCGGTAAGCACCGACATGACCTCGGTTTCTGCGGTCAGGGCTTCGTACTGGCCGCTGGGGATGGTGATGTGGATATCCTTGGCAATGCCCAGCCCCAGATCTTCGCTGACACCCTTCCAGATCTTCACCCGGCTGAGCTCTTCGCCGGCGGTATAAAGCCGGTGGGTTTCGAAAAAACGAAAGCCGTAATTGAGCAGTTTCTGTGAATCATCAGCGCGGCTGTTTTCCGACGCTGAACCCATCACTACGGTGATCAGGCGCATGCCTGAGCGCTTGGCCGAGGCGGCCAGACAGTATCCAGCAGCGCTGGTGTGGCCGGTTTTCAGGCCGTCAACCGCAGGATCACGCCACAGCAGGTTGTTCCGATTGTGTTGGCGAATCTCGTTAAAGGTGAATTCTTTTTCTGAATACCAGCGGTAGTATTCCGGGAAATCGCGAATCAGCGCCTGGGACAGGGTGGCGATATCCCGGGCTGAGGTTAGATGCTGGGGTGCCGGCAATCCCGTGGCGTTGAGGAAATGTGAGTGATTCATACCCAGGCTTTGAGCGTACTGATTCATCAGCGCGGCAAAGGTGTCCTCGCTGCCGGCGATATGCTCGGCCAGGGCGACGCTGGCATCGTTGCCCGATTGCACAATCATGCCTTTGAGCAGGTCTGCCACCTTGACCTGGGTGCCCACCTCAATGAACATTTTGGAGCCTTCGGTGCGCCAGGCTTTTTCGCTCACCGGGACCATTTCTTCCAGCGACAAACCGCCGGATTTGAGCTCGGAAAACACGATATAGGAGGTCATCAGCTTGGTAATGCTGGCCGGTTCAATTTGCTGGTCCACATTCTGTGAGGCCAGCACCTCGCCGGAGTCGTGATCCACCAGGATGTAGCTGGTAGCGCCAATCTGGGGCGGTGCGGGGACGGGTATCTGGGGCGCGGCCGATGCTGTGTTCAGCAGGCCCAGCAGGGTTAAACCCAGCAGTATCGGGGAATAGTGAGTCAACAGACGCATAGCACCACTAACAATTGTCGGGCCGGGCATTATACGGTTTCGCTGCCGTTGGGACATGGCCAAAAGGTGATCTGGGTCTGACTGCGACAGATCACTCAAACACCACCGATGGGCGGTCGAAGCCCCAGCCGGCCAGCTGCTCGGCCAATTGTTCGGCGCTGGAAGCGTCTGACAGTGGGCCTACCCGGACTCGATGTATGGCGCGTCCCTGGGGGTCGCGGGTGGTTTTCAGCTGAGCGGCCTCGACCCTTCTTTGCCGAAGTCGGTTAATGATTGCCAGCGCATTGTCGCGGCTGGAAAACGCCCCCAGCTGCAAAAAAACGTTGCTGGCGGTCACCACACCGGGTCGACCGTCGCCGCCGGAGGGCACAATGGCCTCCACCTCCACCTGGGCGGTGCCGGACTTGACCATGCCCAGTTTCTGGGCGGCGGCAAAGGACAGGTCGATGATCCGCCCCTTCTTGAACGGCCCGCGATCGTTGATTCTGACCACCACGCTAGCGCCGGTATCCAGCCGCGTTACCCGGGCATAGCTGGGCAGGGGCAGGGTTCGGTGGGCAGCGCTGACGCCATACATGTCGAAGGTTTCCTGGTTGGAGGTGGGTTTGCCATGAAAATTTGGTCCGTACCAGGATGCCACGCCGCGCTCCCGGTAACCCTCAGCGCTGGCCAGCACTCGATAGGTTGAGCCCATCACCCGATAGGGCGAGTGGTTGCCTACCGGGCTCAGAGGTTCGGCCCGGGGCGTGGGCTCAACGGCGGGCTGTCGGGGCGGCGCCGGAGTGGTGACCCGGCTGGAGCAACCCGCAAGCAGGCTGACACCCAGCAGGGTGATCAGCAGGCTATTGGACGGCCTGTTCAATGGCGTCTGCCAGCTGATTTACCGCCATGGAGTAAAGGGCGCTGTGGTTATAGCGGCTGATAACGTAAAAGTTTTTATAGGTCACCCAATGCTCGGTGCCATTGGCCCCCTCAAGGGTGACCAAAGAAACCGGGGTATCCATACTGGCCAGGGGCTGATCCACCACATAGCCCCAGTCAACGATCTGTTGCAGCGGGTAAGCCGGCTTCAGCGGGGGTTTGTTTAGTTTGCGTGCACCCTCGGTGGCAACCACCCGCTGGGCGATGGGGCCGCCGGTTTGCCAGCCGTGGCGGCGGAAATAGTTGGCGATGCTGGCCAGGGCATCGGGCCGCGAGCCCCACAGGTCGCGCTGACCGTCGCCGTCGTGATCCACCGCGTAGCTGCGGTAGCTTGATGCGATGAACTGGCCCATGCCCATGGCGCCGGCGTAAGAGCCTTTGAGTTCTGTCAGCGGCAGATTTTCGTCTTTACCCAGCAGCAGATACTGTTCCAGTTCGCTGCGAAAAAATTTCGCCCGCGGTGGATAGTGGAACGCCAGGGTGGCCAGGGCGTCAATGACCCTGAATTTACCCAGGATATTGCCATAGCTGGTCTCCACCCCGGTGATGGCAACAATCAGCTTGGCGGGCACGCCAAATTCTGCTTCAACCTCAGCCAACAGCGCCTGGTTATCGCGCCAGAAGGCGACGCCGTCACGAACCCGTTTGTCGGTCATGAAAATGGGCCGATAGTCTTTCCAGGGCTTGGCTTCGGCGGGCCGACTGATGGCATCAATGATGGTTTGACTGCGATTGGCCTGGGTCAGCAGGGCGCTGACGTCTTCCGCGGGCCAGTTATGGCGCTCGGCCACCTCGGTAACAAAGCTCTCGGCCCCCGGGTGGCTGGTGTTTAGATCAGCCGCGCTGGCGGCGGTTAGGATCAGGGCAGCAACAGTCAGCATGCACGTTCTCGATGAATTAGCAGCGCTGATTCTACCGCAACCCGGCGCGGCTTAAGTTTAATAACGGTTAAGTAGCCGTCGATGACTGTAAACGGACATAACCAGCCCGAAGGAAGTCAGCAGGCTGACCAGCGAGGTGCCGCCGTAGCTGATCAGCGGAAGGGGCACGCCCACCACCGGCAGCAGGCCACTGATCATGCCGGCGTTGACCGCCACGTAAACAAAAAAGGTCAGCCCCAGTGCGCCGGCCAATAAGCGGGAGAAACTGTCTTTAGCCTGTCCCGCCAGCCACAGGCAGCGGCCGATGATATAAAGGTACAGGCTAAACAGCACCAGCACCCCCAGCAGTCCAAATTCCTCCGCCAGCACCGCCAGCACAAAATCCGTGGAGCGCTCGGGCAGAAACTCCAGGTGGGCCTGGGTGCTGTTCATCCAGCCTTTGCCGAACAGACCGCCGGAGCCCACCGCAATTTTTGACTGAATGATGTTCCAGCCGGTGCCCAGGGGATCGGACTCCGGGTTGAGGAAGGTCAAAACCCGGCCGCGCTGATAGTCGTGCATGAAATGCCACAGCACCGGCGCCAGGGCCATGCTGGAGACGCCAAGAAAGGTAATCAGGCGCCAGCTCAGACCCGCCAGGAATACCACAAACAGCCCGCTGGTGCCCACCAGCACTGCTGTGCCCAGGTCTGGCTGCTTGTAGATCAGCAGCGCTGGCAGGGCCACGATGGCCACACTGACCAGCAGTTGACGCCAGCCCGGCGGCAGGCTGGTACGGTGCAGATACCAGGCCACCATCATGGGTAATGAGAGCTTCATGATCTCCGAGGGCTGAAAGCGCACCAGGCCCAGATCCAGCCAACGCTGGGCGCCCCGACCCTCCCCCAGAAAGGTAACCAGCAGCAGTAAAATCAGCCCGAAGGCGTATAGCACCGGCGCCCACATGCGAAAGTGGTGGGGCGAAATACAGGCGATGACGGTCATGATGGTCAGCCCCACGCCCAGCCGAATCGCCTGTCGGATGACGGTGCCTGCGTCTTCTCCCGATGCGCCATAAAGCACTACCAGGCCAAACCCGGCGGTCAGCAGCAGGGCGCCCAGCAACGGCAGGTCCAGCATTGGCCGGGTGGCCAGGAAGCGGATAATTCCCGCCGGGCCAATGGCTGAGCTCACTTGGCTGCCAGATCCTTGCTGCTGTAGCCCAGGTGGGCGTCGATCAGCTGTCGCGCGATGGGCGCGGCGACGGTTGAGCCGCCGCCGCCGTGTTCAACCACCACCGCCAGCGCAATGGTGGGCTGATCGGCGGGGGCAAAGGCGATAAACAGGGCGTGGTGTCGCAGGTGCTTGGGCACCTCTTCTTCCACGTACTTCTCACCCTGGGCCAGGCCGTAGACCTGGGCTGTGCCGCTCTTGCCGGCGATCACAAAGGGAGGATTGTCGTCACTAATCGCCCTGGCTGAGCCGCGCTTGCCGTGGACCACAGCCGTCATGCCCCTGACCACCGCCTCCATGTGCTCGGGCAGCGTTCCTGTCACCCGGGTTACCGGCCGGGCAACGGTGTTGGCCGGGTCTGGGTCATCCATGCTCCTGCCCACGTGCCGCACCAGGTGGGGCTGGCCACTGCTGCCCCTGGCCGCCAGCACCGCCGCGGCATGGGCCAGCTGCAGGGGCGTGGTGACGTTGAAACCCTGGCCAATGCCGGATATTACGGTTTCGCCGGGATACCAGGGCTGGCCCATGGTTTCGCGCTTCCAGCTGCTGGAGGGGAGGATGCCACTGGCCTCGCCGGACAGGTCGATGCCGGTGGCCCGGCCAAAACCAAACTGACTGACGTAATCGTGGATGGGGTCAATGCCCATTTTGGCCGCCAGGTCGAAGAAAAATACGTTAACCGACTGCTCCAAGGCCGCCACAACGTCCACTTCACCGTGTCCGCCGGGCTTCCAGTCATGGTAGCGCCGGGGTTGGCCGGGCAGCTGAAAATAGCCGGTGGACATGATGGTGGTGTCCAGCTTGATGATGCCTCCATTGAGCCCGGCCAGGGCCATGTAGGGCTTGATGGTGGAGCCGGGTTCGTAGCCGCCGCGCAGGGCCCGGTTGAATAGCGGTCGCTGGGGCGAATTGATCAAGGCCTGGTAGTCCGCCACCGATAGCCCGCCAACAAAGTTGTTGGGGTCATAGCCCGGCAGGCTGACCATTGCCAGCACCTCGCCGCTGCCAGGCTCTATGGCTACTACCGCGCCGGTAAACTCCCCCAGCGCCTGCCCGGCCAGGGCCTGGAGTTCGGAGTCGATGGTTAGGTAAAGGTTATGTCCCGGAGTTGGGGGAATCCGCTCCAGGGATCTCAAAATGCGGCCCTGTACGTTGGTTTCCACCTTTTCCCGACCCACCTCTCCGTGCAGGGTGGATTCGTAGGCCTGCTCCAGACCGATCTTGCCGATATGGGAGGTTCCGGCGTAACGGCCTGGGTCTACTGAGTTCAGATCGTCGGCGTCCAGCTGTCCCACATAGCCCAGCACGTGGGCAAAATTCTCCGCCTGGGGATAAACCCGGGTTTGGTAAGGGACAATGTCAATGCCGGGAAAGCGATGGCGGTCCACCGCAAAGCGGGCCACCTGGTCGTCAGTTAAGCGCAGCTTGATCGGCACCGACTGAAAGGAACGCCGGGCGCGCCGAAGCTTCTGAAAACGGGCGATTTCGGTATCGGTCAGTTCCATCAGCTGGCCAAGCTGGGTGAGCACCTGGTCGATGTCCTTGACCTGTTCGGGCACCATTTCCAGCCGATAGGCGGGCCGATTGTCGGCCACAATCACCCCGTTGCGGTCCATGATCAGACCTCGGTTTGGCGCCAGGGCCCGATACTTCACCCGATTGTTTTCAGCTCGGGTGGTGAACTCCTCGTGGCTGATCACCTGCAGATAAATATAGCGGCCCGTTAGCACCGCAAATGACAGGCACACTAAGATGAACCCCACCCGTGCCCGCTGGCGGAAAATCGCCGCCTCGCGAACCGCATCGCGGATCGGCTTGCGCTCCGGCGCCTTCATCGTGCCCGATACCGCTGGCGCAGGCGGTCCAGCAACAGAAACATCCAGGGCCACACCAGCACCGCCACCGGCGGCGCCCAGAGAAACTCAGAGCCGGACACCCCGGCTCCGGACAGGCTGTGGATCCAGGCGTAGATGATGCGGTCGTTGAGCAGGATTGCGCCCACCGCCAGCGCCTGTTGCCAGAGCGGGAAAAAGCGCATGCGCAGGCGAAACCGCTGCACGATATACACAATCACCACCAGCGACAGAGCGTGCAGCCCAGCCATGGTGCCGGTGAGCAGGTCCAGCACCAGGCCTATGGCAAAGGCCCGTCCCAGGTTAATCACCGAGGGGCTCTCGATGGTCCAGTAGATGACGGTGAGTCCAACCCAATAGGGCCGGAGCCAGGTCAGACTGGCTGGCAGGGGCAGCACCGTCAGTGCCATGGCGGCAATAAAGCTCAGCACAATTAAGGTGCTGGAGTCGCGGCGCCGGCTCATGGCGAACGAGCCCCGTCGGCGATCTGCGGATCTTCGGTGGCCGCCGGCGGTTCCGCCCCGGGCCATACCAGCAACACCTGTCGGGCGCGGTCCAGCTCCGCCAGGGGCGTGATGTTGACGGTGAGGAAAGGCTCGCCGTCGGGAGTTTCGATGGCGCTCACCGTGCCCACGGGAAAGCCCACGGGAAAGCGATTGCCCAGCCCCGAGGTGACCACCAAATCGCCGGGCTGAACGTCGGCGCTGGCCGCAACGTCGCGCAGCTCAAGGCGGTCGATTTGGCCGGTGCCGTAGGCAATGGTGCGCATGCCGGTTCGATTGATGGTGACCGGAATAGCGTGATTGGGATCAGAAATTAAGATTGCGCTGGCGCTGATCGGGCTGGCCAGGGCGATTTGCCCCATGATGCCCCGGGCATCTGCCACCGGTTGGCCGGTGAACACACCGTCGGAGGAGCCACGGTTGAGCACCATGGTATGGGTGAAGGGGTCTAAGTCCACGTCCAGCAGTTCTGCCACCACCACTCGATCGCCCAGTCTGGGTGATGAGCCCAGCAGGCGCCGGAGCCGCTGGTTTTCCTGCTCCAGTGCCGCAACCCGGGTGATGCGGGACTGGCTGATCAGCCAGCGCTGTTCCAGTTCCTCGACCCGCTGCTGGCGCTCGCTGCGCTCGGCGAACTGGGCACTGAGCCACCGGCCGCTGGCCCCGGGCCAGTGAACCAGCTGTAAAACAGGGTAGGTAACCGCGCTGAGCCGGCCCCGAATTTCCTTCAGGTAGCGGCTGTGGTGGTCGGTGACCATCAGCACCACGGCCAGCGCTGCATACAGCGCAAGCTTCAGCGCACGGGTGGGTGAGCCACCGCTGGCTGTGTCTGTGTTGTGCCCGTTTTCAACCACGTGGGACCTCGGCGTTTCTCAGTGCAAGAATATCACGAGGCTCTGCAGGGCCGGCCCAGTCAGCGGCTGGATTCACCGGTTGATCGCGGTTGTCCCGATCGGCGGCGTGGTGTTAGTCAAAGGCAAAGAAATCGCTGCCGTGTTCGTCCATCAGTTCCAAAGCACGACCGCCGCCCCGGGCGACGCAGGTGAGCGGGTCTTCAGCGATGATCACCGGCAGGCCTGTTTCTTCCATTAGCAGCCGGTCCAGATCTCGCAGCAGGGCGCCACCGCCGGTTAGCACGATGCCGCGTTCAGCAACGTCGGCGCACAGTTCCGGTGGCGTTTGCTCCAGCGCCGTTTTCAGCGCGCCGGCAATGCCCATCAGAGGCTCGTGCAGGGCCTCTAAGATCTCGTTGCTGTTAATGGTGAACACCCGGGGCACTCCTTCAGCCAGATTTCGGCCAGAAACTTCCAGTTCCCGCACCTCAGAAGAGGAGTAGGCGCAGCCGATCTCAACTTTGATCCGCTCCGCGGTGGCCTCACCAATCAGGGTGCCGTAGTTGCGCCTCACGTAGTTGATGATGGATTCATCAAAACGGTCGCCGCCGATCCGCACCGAGGCTGAGTAGACGATGCCGTTAAGAGATAACACCGCCACCTCGGAGGTGCCGCCGCCGATATCCAGCACCATGGAGCCACGGGCCTCATGAATCGGGATGCCAGCGCCGATGGCTGCGGCCATGGGCTCTTCGATCAAGAACACTTCCCGGGCGCCGGCGCCTTCAGCCGATTCTCTGATTGCCCGCCGCTCAACCTGGGTTGAGCCGCAGGGCACGCAGATCAGTACTCGGGGGCTGGGGTGCAGCATGCGATTGCGGTGCACCTTGCGAATAAAATGCTGGAGCATTTCTTCGGTCATGGTGAAATCGGCAATCACGCCGTCTTTGAGGGGCCGAATGGTGACAATGTTGCCCGGCGTTCGGCCCAGCATCAGTTTCGCAGCACCACCCACCGAGGCGACGGTTTTGGCGCCACCTCGGCCCCGGTCCTGGCGAATGGCCACCACCGACGGTTCGTTCAGGACGATGCCCTGATCCTGGACATAAATAAGGGTATTAGCCGTGCCAAGATCAATGGATAGATCGTTGGAAAATAGCCCGCGTAAGCGTTTCAGAAACATGGTATTTGTGGATTCTCGGCCGCGCTGGCACTGGCCATCGGCAAAGCGCGCTACTGTATCAAGCGCCGCGCGCAGCTCGCAAGGTGATAAAGAGAAGCATTGAAGCACATTTTGGCCGGGGAAAACGGGTCTTTTGCGGGCAATTTCAAACCCCCATGCCCTTTACAGCCCTCCGATTCCTGCTACATTCGAACGCTTTTGCCGGATACCTCCGTGACAAGCAAGCAAGATGAGCACCAATCCGAGGCCACCTGCGCTGATTTTCCGCGAGTGGATCTGGATACCGTGCGCAAATCAGCCCGACTGGCACGGTTGGCGCTGGACGACGCCCAGCTCAAGTCCTACCAGGCGCATTTTGACCGGCTGCTGGCCTTTGTTGAGGACGTTACCAGCGCTCCCATCGACGACATTGAGCCCATGGCTCACCCCATGGATATGGTTCAGCGGCTGCGGCCTGATCAGGTGACCGAGACCGATCAGCGTGAGCAGCTGCAGTCCTCGGCGCCGAAGGCCGAAGAAGGGTTCTACCTCGTACCCCGGGTTATTGAGTGATGCTGAGACAATCGGTTTCGAAGCTCCGCGCAGGGCTCCGCAGCGGCGATTTTTCCGCCCGGGAGCTGGTTACCGCCAGCCTTGAGCAAATTCAGCAGCAAAACCCGGCCCTCAACGCGCTGATTACCGCAACCCCTGAACAGGCCCTGGCCGCGGCCGATCTGGCTGACCAGCAGCTAAGTACCGGCGACGCTGCGCCCCTGACCGGGATTCCGCTGGTGCAAAAGGACAATTTCTGCACCCAGGGGGTGGCCACCACCTGTGGTTCAAAAATGTTGGCCAACTTTGTCCCGGCGTATGATTCAACGGTGACAATAAACGCTGCGGCGCAAGGCTTGATCTCGGTTGGCAAAGCCAATATGGATGAGTTCGCTATGGGCTCATCGTCTGAGCACGGCCATTTTGGCGCGGTGCGCAATCCCTTTGATCTGGGCCGGGTGCCCGGTGGGTCTTCTGGTGGTTCGGCGGCCGCCGTGGCAGCGGCCATGGCGCCCCTGGCCACCGGTAGCGACACCGGCGGCTCTATTCGCCAGCCGGCGGCGTTCTGCGGGATTACCGGGCTTAAACCCAGCTACGGCAGGGTATCGCGCTATGGGCTGGTGGCCTACGCCTCCAGCCTGGACCAGGCCGGGGTGATGGGGGTGAGCGCCGAGGACTGCGCCTGGCTGCTGCAGGCCATCAGCGGTTTCGACCCCCTGGACTCCACCTCGGTGCAGCGGCCGGTGGAAGACTACCCAAATCTGCTTGACGGGCCCCTGGCCGGGCTGAAAATAGGCCTGCCCAAACCCTATTGGGAGGGTCTGGAAACCACCGTTGCTGACGCGGTGACTGCCCAGTCCCGGGAACTGATGGCCCTGGGCGCCAAGCTGGTGGAGGTGGAGATGCCCAACGCGGCCCTGGCGGTGTCTACCTATTATCTGATTGCCCAGGCCGAATGTTCATCTAATTTGTCCCGCTTTGACGGCGTGCGTTACGGCCACCGTTGCGATAGCCCCAAAGACCTTGAGGATCTTTATCGCCGGTCCCGGGCTGAAGGCTTTGGTGAAGAGACCCAGCGGCGAATCTTGGTCGGCACCTTTGCCCTGTCGTCAGGCTACATCGACGCCTACTACGGCAAAGCCATGCGCGCTCGCCGGCTGATCAGCGAAGATTTTGTCCAGGCTTTTAGCCAATGCGATCTGCTGCTATCGCCCACCGCGCCCAGTCTGCCATTTAAGATTGGCGAAAAGCAGACTGACCCCATCGCCATGTATTTGGCCGACGTGAATACCGTGGCGGTAAACCTGGCGGGGCTGCCAGCACTTTCCATGCCGGGCCCCCAGGTGGACGGACTGCCGGTGGGAGGCCAGCTCATCGGCCCTTACTTCAGCGAGGCCCGTTTGCTCAATACCGCCCACCAGCTGCAGCAGGCCACGGACTGGCATCTGGCGGTGCCGTCATGAGTTTAGATCAGTGGCAGCCGGTGATTGGCCTGGAGATCCATGTCCAGCTCAATACCCGCAGCAAGATATTTTCTGGCTCAGACATCGCCTACGGCGCCCAGCCCAATCGCCAGGCCAGCGCCATTGACCTGGGCATGCCTGGCACCCTGCCGGTACTCAACGCCCAGGCGGTGACCATGGCAGTGGCCTTTGGGCTTGCCATTGGGGCACAGATTGCCCCCAGCTGCGTGTTTGCGCGCAAGAACTACTTTTATCCGGACCTGCCCAAGGGCTATCAGATCAGCCAGTATGAGCAGCCCATCGTGGTCGGCGGCAGCCTGGATATTGTCACCGATGACGGTGCCAGAACCATCCAGGTAACCCGGGCTCATCTGGAAGAAGATGCGGGTAAATCCGTACACGACCTGTTTCGGGGCTTCAGCGCCATTGACCTAAACCGCGCCGGAACGCCGCTGCTGGAGGTGGTGTCTGAACCGGATATGCATTCGCCGGCAGAAGCCGTTGCCTACATGAAGGCCATGCATACCCTGGTGCGCAGCCTGGGCATTTGCGATGGCAATTTGCAGGAAGGCTCGTTCCGCTGTGATGCCAACGTTTCGGTGCGCCCCAAGGGCACAGAAACTCTGGGTACCCGGGCTGAGATAAAAAACATCAACTCGTTCCGCTTTGTAGAGCGGGCCATTGAGCATGAGATTCACCGCCAGGTCCATCGGCTGGAGTCGGGCCAGGAGATTGTTCAGGAAACCCGCCTGTACGATTCGGACAAAAACGAAACCCGCTCCATGCGCAGCAAGGAAGAGGCGGAGGACTATCGCTACTTCCCCGATCCGGATCTGCTGCCGGTGGTGGTTGATCAAGGGTTGATCGACCAGGTGGCTGAGCAAATGCCAGAGCTGCCCGCGGCCCGCAAGATCCGCTACCAGGAGGTGCTGGAGCTGGGGCCAGAGGAAGCGATGCAGCTGGCCGACGACCCTGACCTGGCCCAATACTTTGAAGCAACCATGGCCGCCAACCCATCCCTGCCGGCCAGGCGCGGGGCCAACTGGATATTGGGTGAGCTGCAGGGCGCCCTCAACCGGGGTGATAAGGGCATAAACCAGTCGCCGGTCAGCCCGGCCCAGCTGTCTGCGCTGCTGGGGCGAATTGAAGACGGCACCTTGTCGGGCAAGCTGGGCAAGCAGGTGTTTGAGGCGCTGTTTGCCGGCGAAGGCGAGGTGGACGAGATCATCGCCCAGCGCGGCCTGAAGCAGATCAGTGACAGCAGCGCCATTGAGTCGGTGATTGATGAGGTGATTGCCTCGTCGCCGGATCAGCTGGCCCAGTACCGTGGCGGCGAACAAAAGGTGTTTAACTACTTTGTCGGCCAGGTGATGAAGGCAACCCGGGGCCAGGCTAACCCGGCCCAGGTTCAAGCCACTTTGAAACAAAAACTGGACGGGTAACTCGGCCCAGGAAAAACCATTATTGGGTCAGCTTGCATCGACACCTTAGGTGACAATGTTGGCGGGCCCTTGGAAACACACGTGGTAACAACAGGAAGAAAACTCCCATGGCAGCACTTATCTGCGGATCTCTGGCTTACGACTCCATCATGGTGTTTGAAGACAAATTCAAAAATCACATCTTGCCGGAAAAGGTCCACATGCTCAGCGTGTCGTTTCTGGTGCCACAGATGCGCCGGGACTTCGGCGGCTGCGCCGGTAACATTGCCTACAACCTGAAAATGCTGGGCGGAGATCCGGTGCCCATGGCCGCAGTGGGCCAGGATTTTGGCGCCTATCAGCAGCACCTGGACGCTCTGGGGATCAATCGCAAGCACGTGCTGCAGGTGGACGAGTTTTTCACCGCCCAGGCGTTTATTACCACTGACCTTGACGACAACCAGATCACAGCCTTCCACCCCGGCGCCATGTCGGTATCCCACCGCAACAAGGTGGCCGACGCCGAGGGTATCAAGATCGGCATCGTCGCCCCGGACGGCCGCGACGCCATGATTCAGCACGCGGCGGATTTTGCGGCGGCAGGCATCCCCTTTTTCTTCGACCCAGGCCAGGCCATGCCGCTGTTTGACGGCGAAGACCTAAAGCGATTTATCGGCCAGGCCACCTGGGTGACGGTTAACGACTATGAGGCGGAGCTGGTTAAGCAGCGCACCGGCTGGACCGATGCTGAGATCGCCGGCCAGGTAGAGGCCTACATCGTGACCAAAGGCGCCGAGGGCTCAGACATTCACAGCGGCGGCGAGACCATCTCCATTGAGGCCGCCAAACCTGCCAATATCGCCAACCCCACCGGCTGCGGCGACGCCTATCGAGCCGGCCTGCTGTACGGCCTTGAAAAGGGTTTGGACTGGAAAACCACCGGCCGCATTGCGTCACTGATCGGCGCGATCAAGATCGAAAACCAAAGTCCCCAGGGGCACTCCTTTACCATGGAACAATTCCGCAATCGATTTGCCGAGTCCTTCGGGGAGGCCATGCCCTGAGGGACGCGGGCGTTTAGGGACGCCCGATCCGACAGCCTGACCCACCGGGGCCAGTGCGCCGGAAACAGCGCCATAGTTCAAACCATGGCTTGACAACGAGGCCGCCCCTGCCGACAATCTGCGCCCCCTATGGCTATGTAGCTCAGCTGGTTAGAGCACCGCACTCATAATGCGGGGGTCGGTGGTTCAAGTCCACCCATAGCCACCAA
>CAYGPO010000069.1:0-2494 GCA_964351665.1 uncultured Gammaproteobacteria bacterium
TCCTAGCGCATGTCACCACGGTCTACCTGGTCGCCAATGATGTCGCCAATGGTGGCGCTGGGGTGCACGCTAAGTTTGACCGGCTTTTCAAAATACAGGTTGCCGTGGATGACAGTATCTGGACCAATAACCACCCGGTTGGCTTTGGACTTTTTGCTATTCCAGTTCCAGCCGCTGGGCTTGCTAACCCGCAGATCCCCCAGCACTTCGCTGCCGCTGAGCTCGATATTGCCGTTGTAGGTCTCAACGTCGCCCTGCACCGTGGTGCCGGTGAGCTCTATGTCGCCGTTGACGGTGTGCAGACTGTCACCAACGCTGGAACCGCGGTCGATACGTATTCGGCCGTTGACGCTGTCAACGCCGCCGCTGACCATGACATCAATATCTAGGTCGATACCGCCGTTAACCACTTCAATGGACTCAACGCTGGCATTGGATTCGATCTTGACGCCGCCGTTAACAGACTCAATGTTGCGCACGATACTGGCACTGCCAATGCGCACGGAGCCGTTGACGGAGGTGATATCCCTGACCTGGGCGTTATCGCCAATCTGAATACTCTTGTTGACAGAACTGTAGCTGGAGTCCGGCGATGAGGTATCGTCTTCAACTTTGACCGAAGCGCTGGCGGCATTGCCGCAAATCAGCAGGGCCGAAAAGCCTAGCATTAGGGCGTTGAGTTTCATGATGTCTCCCGTTAATGGTTTTAGCCTGGGCCGGTTCCTGGCGCCAGTAACGTTGTGCAGCCCGATGCTGACAACCCGTAGAGTTGGACGGGTGCAGCGGTGAAAGGGTTTAATCAGGCCTGTCGTCAGAGGATCAATGTGCAGCCCATGGTGGAATTTGAACAGGTAACCCTGACCGGTGGCAGCCTTCTCTGGAGCCCCGCCGCGTTGGACCTTCAGCAGGCTGACTGCTGGCTGGCGGGCCTGCACAGCGAGATCCACTGGCAGGAGGAGACCTTGATGATGTTTGGTCGCCCGGTGCCAGTGCCGCGACGGGTGGCCTGGCATGGCGACGCCGAGGCCCGCTACCGCTATTCCGGGGTGCTGCACCAGCCGGCGCCCTGGACCGCGCAGCTCACCGCCATTCGGCAGTGGCTGGAGCAGGTCAGCGGCGGGGGTTTTAATTCCGTGCTGGCCAACCTTTACCGGGACGGCAACGATGCCATGGGTTGGCATGCCGACGATGAGCCCGAGCTGGGCCGTCAGCCTGTCATCGCGTCCCTGAGCCTCGGCGCAACCAGGCGTATGCGGTTCCGCCGAAAAGATCGCCAGGGAGACAGTTTTCAGCTGGATTTAGGCCATGGCAGCCTGCTGGTTATGGACGGGGACACCCAGCAATACTGGCAGCACTGCATTACTCGAAGCCGGCGGGTCACCGAGCCAAGAGTTAATCTGACCTTCCGCCAGATTGTCCGAGACGCTGACTGAGCCTGGGTTGACCGGCGGGTCGTTCACGGAGCCATCCGGGGCGGCATTGAGGGCGCCACCAAGGCCGCCATCTTGAGGCTCACAATAGCAGCCAATATGGCACGCGCCGGCGGGGCCAAGTCACGTTACAATGAGACCATGACAACGTTTCTCCGAAAATTTGTAGGTATCTTGCTGCTGGCGTGGACCGTGGGTTATACCTCGGTGTTGGCGCTGTAATCATGGCTCAATCAGCGCCTCAGACCCTGACGCCAAACCAGCGCCCAAAAGCCCTGATGCTGTTTATGCTGCCGCTGCCGCTGGTTGCCGTACTGCTGGCCTCGGTGGTGGGTGGAGAACTGCTGCGTATGATCACCAGCGCCGGCTGTCTGGCGACTTTCGTCGCCGCGGCTCTGCTCATGCGCAAGGGTTTGCTGGAAGAATATGCGTTCAGCCAGCGCCGCCACGTGGTCAAGGCGCCGGCGCCACTGAAACTGCTGGCATCGCTGCTGGTGGGCGTGGCCACGGGTGTTAGCGCGATGGTGCTGTCCGGTAATGGCCTGTTTGATGCAGTGGGTTTTGGCGCCGGCGCGGCGGCGGGCTCGCTGCTGCTGTACGGGCTGGATCCTCGGCCTTCTCGGGCCGCGCAGCTGGATGCCGCAGGCGCTGAAGTGCTGGCCCTGGCGGAGCAGAAAATCCTTGATATTGAGCAGGCCAACAGCGCGATTACCTGTGCTGAACTGACCCAGCGGTTGGATCGCATCACCGACAAGGCCAGGGCTGTGCTGCAGGTGCTGGAGGAACGGCCCGAGCAGTTGGGCAGCGCCAGACGTTTTTTGACCAACTATCTGGAAGGCGCTGAGCGGGTGGCACGGGGCTTTGCTCGAACCCACCAGCAAACCGGAGATCAGGCTCTGGAAGAGAAGTTCCGCAGTGTGCTGGCCACCATTGAAAGCTCCTTTGATCAGCAGCGCGAGCGGCTGTTGGAAGACGACATGATGGATCTGGATGTGCAGATTGAAGTGCTGAAAACCCAGATTGAGCGCGAAGGTGTCTAGTTGCGCCGCCAGTCAGCCTGCCAG
>CAYGPO010000069.1:2594-12940 GCA_964351665.1 uncultured Gammaproteobacteria bacterium
GCCAGTCAGCCTGCCAGACACCGTGGCTGACAGCACCGTTGATGGCGACGCCAAGGTTGTGCACTTGTCCGCTGAAGGCGCGCAAACATCCCCTGGAACACTCCCTGAATCCACCTCGGTACCATCAGTGCCGGACTCAGATACTCGGCGCCGGCTGAGGTCAGAGCTGGACCTGGGCGATGCCCAGTCCATCAGCTATTTCGGCAGCAAGGCTCAGCGTGCTCTGGCCAGGGTAACCCAACGCATGATGAAGCTGGCAACCGCCGCTGGGCCGGCTCGTGCCAATGCGGACCTTGACCAGATGTTGAACATTCTGCGGGCCTTTAAGCCAGACACATCGGGCGGATTGCTGGGTCGGCTGTTTGGCTCCCGACGGCGTCGGCTGCTGCGGGAGGTGGCGGTGATTGTGAACCGCATCGACGCCGCCGCGGCCAGTCTCGAACGTCGAAAAACCGAGCTTCTCACGGAAGTGATTTCCTTCGACCGGATGATTGAACAGTGTCGTGAGGCATTGGTTCAGGTGGCCCACTACGAAGCGGTAGGGCGCCAGGTGCTGGGCCAGGCCGTGGCATCCCGGGACCCTGGCAGCGATGACTTGCTGGCTCGCTGTGAAGATTTAAGCGTCGCCCATCTGCTGGCCCAGCAAACCCTGGCCACCCTGCTGGTGGCCCAGCAGGCCAGCCAACAGCTGCTGAGCAGGGTCGGCGCGGTGCTGGACCAGACCCTGCCTGCCTGGCAAGTGCACATGAGCCAGCTGCTATCCATGTGGCGAGGCGATCAAACCGTCGAAGCCCTTCAGGATCTGAGCCGACTCCATGGTGATATGGACGAGGTCCAGCTGCGCATGGCCCAGGCCCGCAAGGCGGTCAGTGAGGAGCTGTCCAGCGGTCGCCGAGACGCTGATGCCCTGGCGGTGGCCAACGAGGCTCTGTCCCAAGCGGTGGGTGAGAGCGTGGCGCTGGCTAAGACCGCCAGCCAGGCGGTTAGCGATCTGAAAAGCCCAGGCCCATGATGAGGTCCATGATAAGGCCGATAATGGAACCTGCCCGCTGGCCGGCCAGCGCCTGGCTGCTGCTGCTGGTTAATCTGATCCCGGTATTTGGCGTTGTGATGCTGGATTGGCAGGTGCTGACCGTGCTGGTGCTGTTCTGGCTGGAAAACGTCAGCGTGGGCCTGGTCAATTTATTACGCATGTCCTTAACCCGCTCGCCGGCCCAACAGAAGCTTTCAATGATGGCCTTTTTCACCGTTCATTACGGCGGCTTTGCCCTGGGTCATGGCTTTGCGGTGACGCATTTTTTTGGTGATTCCTCAAGGCTGGATCTGGAGCCCAGCCAGCTGTGGCAGTTTATCCAGCAGCAGGGCCTGATGCTGGCCCTGTTAGCCATGGCAATCAGCCACCTGGTGTCCTTTCTACTCAACGATGCCCGCAGCCAGGGGCTGCGGGACATGGCCGTAGGCCAGGTCATGCGATCGGCCTATCAACGGGTGGTGCTGCTGCATGTGACCATTTTAATCGGAGGCTTTTTGGTGCAGATGCTGGGGTCACCGATTTGGGCTCTGCTGGTGCTGGTAGCAGGCAAAATCAGCATGGATCTAAAAGCCCATCTGACCCGCCTGGCAGCCGACCAGCCGCAGCTGGCGTCCCACTAGTGGGACGCCTTCACTACCACGCCGCCTTTAACCACCAGCGGAATATCCAGCATCAACGAGATGTCCTGGGTCGGGTCGCCGTCTACGGCCACCAGGTCCGCCCAGGCACCCTCGCTTAGGGTTCCCAGCATGCCCTTTTGATCCAGTAAGTCTGCGGCATGTACCGTGGCCATCCTCAGCGCCTCAGCGGCGGGGATGCCGGCGCCCACCAGCAGGGTGAACTCCTGTGCATTGTCGCCATGGGGAGATACGCCGCTGTCGGTACCGAAGGCCATTTTCACCCCAAAGCGATAGGCGTCACCGGCGGTTTGCTGAATTTGCGGACCAATGGCAGCGGCCTTGGGGCGAACAATGTCAGGGAAAAACCCGTCTACGGCAGCCTTTTGCGCCACCCACTCCCCGGCCAGCACCGTGGGCACCAGATAGGTGCCGTTTTTGACCATCAGTTTCATCACCTCTTTGGTCATCAGGGTGCCGTGCTCGATGCTGGCAACCCCGGCTCGAACCGCCCGGGCCATGCCTTCGGCGCCGTGGGCATGGGCTGCGACTTTGAAGCCGTAGTCGTTGGCGGTGGCCACCAATGCTTCCAGTTCGTCGTCCCGAAACTGGGGATTGACGCCGCTCTTGGCGGTGCTCAGCACGCCACCGGTAGCGGTGATCTTGATCACGTCAGCGCCGTCCTTGTAACGCTGGCGCACGGCCTTGGCGGCATCCGAGGGGCTGTTGATGACGCCATTTCGCGGTCCAGGGTCGCCCATGAACTCCACCCGACGGCCGTTGCTGGGATCGCCATGGCCGCCGGTGGTGGCAATGGTTTTGCCAGCGCTGAATATCCGCGGCCCGGGCAGCCTGCCGGCATCAATGGCTTTGCGCAGGGCGATGGTGACGTTATCGCTGTCGCCCAGATTTCGCACCGTGGTAAAGCCGGCTAAAAGGGTCGTATTGGCATTGGCGGCGGCCCGAAGCGCCAGATCCGCTGCGTTGAGCTGAAAGCGCTCCAGGTAGGAGCTGGGCGACATTTGGTTTTCTAAATGCACGTGCATGTCGATCAGGCCGGGCAGGCAGGTCATGGTGCTCAGGTCCACCGACTCAGCGCTGCCGCTGGGACGGTTTGAAGCGGGCTCAAGACGGATGATTTTTCCGTCTTTGGCGATGATGTGGTGTCGGCCCAGCAGCGAGCCGGCGTCGGCGTTAAATACCTTGCCGCAGTCGAAGGTGATCTCTTGGGCCTTAACGTTGGCGCCGCTGATGAGCGGGCCGGCGAGGCTCAGAAGGCAGATGGCAGCGAGTCGAATCATGGGTATTACCTTTTTTCGGTGAGTTATTTCGATGATGGTTGGCGTCGGTGCTTGCTGGGCTCAGGGTCCTTTGGGGGGTGGTACCGGATCCACGCCACCGGCGCTTAACGGATGGCAGCGGCACAGGCGTGCGATCCCCAGCAACAGACCGCGCAGGGCACCGTGGGTCTGGACTGCCTCACTCATATAGCTTGAGCAACTGGGATAAAACCGGCAGCGTTGTCCCAGCATCGGGCTGACAAAACGGCGATAAACTCCGAGGAGTTTCAGCAGCAGTCGCTGGGCAAGATTGTGCCCCTGGCGCTGGCTGGCGGACTGCTGGGTCAAGGTCTGAGGGGACCGATCAGCTGGCCCAGGGTCAGTGCCACGATGGGACCAGCCATGAAAACCGGCCTGGGGGGCAAACAACGGAAAGTTGCTGAAGCATCGAAGTTACGATATAACATCGGCCCTGATCGCTCAAGGTGGCAGCGGTCAACGTCGGTTCCTGTCATATGTCCGGACAGGTTTTCGCTGATTTTCAAGAGGTTACGCAAGACTTCATGAGCACTAATTCTAGTTTACTGCCCGACGGCTACAAGCCCAAAGTCAAGCTCCCAAAAAACTACAAGCCTGCCGCTAAAGAACAGTACATGAGCGATCGGCAGCTGGAGTATTTCCGCCAGAAGCTGCTGACCTGGCGTCAGGAGCTTATCGACGAGTCACAACAGACCATCGACCACCTGCGGTCAGAAGTTAGGGACGTGGGCGATGAAGCCGAGCGGGCAACCCGGGAAACCGAAAACAGTCTAGAGCTGCGAACCCGGGATCGTTACCGCAAACTGATCAACAAAATTGAGCAGGCGCTGCGTCGAATTGAAGACGGCAGTTACGGCTACTGTGAAGAAACCGACGAAGAGATTGGTATCCAGCGACTGGAGGCAAGACCCATTGCCACCCTGAGCCTTGATGCCCAGGAACGTTGGGAATTACGTCAGCGACAGCTGTCAAAGTAACGGCCTGACGGGCGGCGTCTGCTGCCGCCAGCCCTAGCCTATAGGCGCCAACGGTCTTGCTCCTGCCTGGGCAGCGAACAGGTCCGGCAGGATTTATACCTCCAGTGCGCTGCTGGCATGTTTCATGATGGTTTCCAGCATCGATGCCAGACCGTTACTTCGGGTCGGTGACAGGTGGGATTTGAGCCCAATGTCTTCCACAAACTTGGGCGGGTGGGCCAGAATTTCCGCCGCTGGCTGACCCGAGTAAACCCTAAGCACCAGGGCAATCAGGCCGCAAACGATGGCCGAATCACTGACCGCGGAAAATTCCACCGCGTTGGCCTGACCGCTGGCGGTCAACCAGACCTGGGATTGGCATCCGTAGAGACGGTTGGCATCGGTTTTGTCATCGTCGGGGAACGGCGGCAGCTTTCGCCCCAGGTCAATAATGTACTGATAGCGGTCCATCCAGTCGTCAAAAAATTGGAATTCATCAACGATTTCCGCCTGAATCTCAGCAATGTCGGTCAACGCTCAGCTCTCCATGTGGTACCCGTAGGTCCATCTTCAATCACAATGCCGTGCTCTGTGAGCTGCTGGCGAATTTGGTCTGCGCGGGCAAAATCCCGATCGGCTCTGGCCTGCTGGCGCTGCTCAATCAGGTCCTGGATCTGGGCTGGCGCCAGGCCTACGTCACCCTGTTTAAGCCAGCTGTCCGGGGAATCCCCCAGCAGCCCCAAGAGTGCGCCGCTGGCCAGTATCTGGCCTTTCAGCAGGGCCCGCTGGCTGTCATCGCTGGCGCCGGCCACTTTGCTTACCAGCTGGTTAAGGGCCGCCAGCGCCTGGGGCGTGTTGAGGTCATCTTCCAGCGCCGCCAGTACCTGGGGATCGGCCTCGCAGTCTGCTGCCTCGATGTCGTCCAAGGTTTTCAGGGCCCGGTACATTTTGTCCAGTCGCTCCCGCTGCTGGGTCAGTACCTGGTCTGACCAGTCCAGGGGTTGGCGGTAGTGGGCTGACAGCAGCGACAGCCGCAACAGTTCACCAGGATGCTCGGTGAGCAGTTCATGAACTGTGATGACATTGCCTTCAGACTTGGACATTTTCTCCCGGTCCATGGTCAAAAAGCCGTTGTGCATCCAGCACCGAACAAAGGGTGCCTGATTGGCGCAGCAGCTTTGGGCCAGTTCATTTTCGTGATGGGGAAACACCAGGTCGATGCCGCCGCCGTGGATATCGATGGTGGGGCCCAGGTGTTCCAGAATCATCGCTGAGCATTCAATATGCCAGCCGGGTCGGCCCCGGCCCCAGGGGCTGTCCCAGCCCGGCTGTTGCTCGTTGGAGGGTTTCCACAGGACAAAATCCGCAGGGTCTTTTTTGTACGGCGCCACGTCCACCCGGGCTCCCGCCAGCAGCTGCTGCACCGTGCGTCGGGACAGCTGACCATAGTTTTCGTCGCTGGCCACCGAGAACAACACGTGACCCTGGGCAGCGTAGGCATGGCCCTTATCGATCAGCTTGCCGATCATGTCGATCATAGCGGGCATGTTGTCCGTTGCCCTGGGGGTCAGGTCCGGGGGCAGGGTTCCCAGAGCCGCCATGTCTTCGCTGTAAACCCGCTCAAAGCGTTCGGTAATGACCTCAATAGGAACATTGCCCTGGTTTGCTGCGTCGATGATTTTGTCGTCAACGTCGGTGAAGTTACGGGCATAGATAACATTGGCGTAGCGACGCTTGAGCAGGCGATAAAGCACGTCAAACACTACCACCGGCCGAGCGTTGCCAATGTGGGCGTAGTTGTAGACCGTTGGCCCACAGACATACATGGTGATCCGATCAGGATCCACCGGCTCAAATGTGCGTTTTTCCTTGATCAGGGTGTTAAAGAGAACAAGAGCCATTAGAAGCCTTTACCCGTGACAAATTTTGAGGGACGTGATGGTAACCCAGTTGGATCCGAATCTACCATTGTCCGGCCCATTATCGGGCCCGTACCCCTGTCTTGGTCCGATCCTTATTGCGATCCCTTATCCAGCGCCTTGTGCAACGTGAGCTCGGCTAAAACCCATGCCCCATCCTGCGCTACACTTAGCGCTGGCGGGTTGTTGCTGAAAGCTCGCCGTTTTCATGGCTTAAGCGTGAGGAATGACGTGGGGGAAATGCTGTTAAAGCTGCTGCCGTTTGTGCCGCCACATCTGGCGCGTAAACTCATTGCCGATCCCCAGTGGGCGGAGCGGCTGGACAGTGACACCATTCACGGCGCCGCGCTGTTCGCCGACATCTCAGGTTTTACGCCCCTCACAGACCAGCTGGCGGCGGTGGGTAATGAAGGCCCAGAAGAGCTGACCCGCCTGCTTAACGCTTACTTCAACCCCATCATTGCTGCCATTGAGGCGGAGTCCGGTGAGGTGGTGAAGTTTTCTGGTGACGCCTTGATGGTGGTGTTTCCAGCCGAAGCCAGGCCCCTGGCGGAGGCCGTCCGGAGGGCCTTCCAGGCCGCTGAAGGAATGCAACAGCTGCTGTCAGACATGGGCGCGCTGGAAACCACCGCCGGTGAAGTGCAGCTGGAAATGAAAATCGGCATTGGCGCCGGTGAAATCGTCGCAATGGAAGTTGGCGGCCTGCTGGGTCGCTGGGAGTACATCATCGCCGGCGAGCCGATCCGCCAGGCCACCGCTGCTGAGGGACAATGTCGCCCGGGTGAGGTGGGGCTTAGTCCCGAGGCTGAGAAAATCATGCACCCCTGGAAACTGCCGCCGCGGCGGGTAGAAACCGTGATGCAGCCCCAGCTGAGCGACATGGAGCAGGTGGAGAAAACTCTGCGCCGATTTGTGCCTGGAGCAGTGCTGGGATTTTTAGAAACCGGCGCCCGGGGCTGGATGGGCGTACTGCGTAACATGACGGTGCTGTTCATCGGCCTGAAAGACTATGAGTTCACCGGCGCCCGCGCGATCAGTAATTTCCACGAGCTGGTGAGGGATGTACAGGGGGCCCTGTACCGGTTCGAGGGGAGCCTGAATAAGGTGGCGGTAGACGATAAGGGGGCGCTGATTATGGCCCTGTTCGGCGCGCCGCCCCTGGCCCATGAAGATGACACCGTGCGGGGCTTGAAAGCGGCCCTGGAGATCCAGGCCCTGTCTCGCCGGCGCCAGCAGCCGCTGGCCATTGGCATTACCACGGGTCGAGTATTTGCCGGGCCGGTGGGCAGCGAAATGCGCTATGAATATACGGTGATGGGCGACACCGTGAATCTGAGCGCGCGGCTGATGAAGGCCGCCGGTCCCGGCGCAATCCTGTGTGACGAGGTGACGGCCCAGGGGGCCAACAATCGGGTTCGTCTACAGCGGCTCGAACCCATTTCGGTCAAAGGCAAAACTGCCCCGGTGCGGGTGTTCCGACCCGACGACGCCAGTCTCACCTCACGAATTGTCAGCGGTACCTTCCGGCCGCCGGCCATGATGGCGGGACGGGGTCGAGAAATCGGGCTGGTGGATGACACCATCGCAACCCTGGAACGAGGCCGGGGCGCGCTGCTGCTGATCGAAGGCGGCGTGGGCATGGGTAAGTCGCGGCTGCTGAAAGAAGTCCATATGCAGGCCAAAATCAAGGGTATTACCTGTCTTAACGGGCTCGGTCGCAGCACCGAGGCCCAGGTCCATCTGCGGGCCTGGCAAACGGTCATGGAAGAGTTTTTTGACTTGCACCGATTGGAGCCTGAACAGCGGGCTGACCACGTCCGACTGACCCTGGCGGAGCTGGCCCCTGGCTGCCTGGACCAGGCCAGTCTGCTGACCGAGTGGATGGGGCTTAGTGCCATTGTCGGGACCCAGGAGCTGGTGATGGATCAGCAGCAGCACGAGCACAATCTGATGTTCCTGCTCAAGACCCTGGTGCTGGCCTGGACCAATACCCGACCGCTGGTGATCAGCATTGACGATGCCCAGTGGCTGGATGAAACCTCCTGGATCTTAGTGCGGGATTTGTGCCGGGCTGTGGACAGTGGAAGTCACCCGCTGCTGCTGGTGTTGACCACCCAGCCGACCCGTCGAGAAGGCATGAGCGTGGTAGAGGAAATGGAGCGCATGGACTGCTGCGCGGTGGCCCAGCTGCAGGCCCTGAGCCGCAGTGAGTCGAACCTGATGGTGGCTGACCGTCTGGGCGTGCTGCCGGACCGGGTGCCTCAACGGCTGGGTCAGTTCATCCATGAGCGCTCTGAAGGCACGCCCTTTGTTGCCGAGGAGTTGCTGCGGGCGATGCAGGACCAGGGCATGGTGGAAGTCTGGAAAGACGACCGAACCAACCAGAATTTGTGCCGGGTCCGCGGCGAGTTTTCCAGTGAAACCGAAACCTTGCCGGGCTCGGTTCGCGGCTTGATCATGTCCCGAATTGATCGGTTGACGGCTAATCAGCAGGTCACCCTGAAGGTGGCATCGGTATTCGGCCGGCGATTTTCGCTCCGGGCTCTGGCGGAGGTCTTGGCCACTGAGTACGAGTTCGATGCTGAAAAAGTGCAGCATGACCTCAGCACCTTTCACGATATGGACCTGATTGAGCTGGTGGGCGAAGAGCCTGATCTGCAGTATCGCTTTACCCACCAAATTACCCAGGAAGTGGCCTATGAGTCGCTGCTGTATTCCCAGCGTCGTCAGCTGCACGTGGCGGTGGCGAACTGGATTGAACATCGATTCGGTGATGGCAAGCTGGACTGGCTAAACGACCCCATCGCCACCCTTGAACCCGATGTCAGTGCGCTGGCGCCCTATTTTGCTGAGCTGGCAGACCACTATCACGCCGCCACCGAAACCGCTTTAGAATTGCCCTATACCGTTGCCGCGGGCAGTCAGGCGGCCTTGCTGTATCAAAATGAAGAAGCGGAAAGGCATTTCCAGCGTGCATTGGAACTGCTGAAACCAGAGGATTCCAGGGGCAAATTGCGGCTGCTGGAAGCCTGTGAAAATATCTATCGGCTGATGGCCAGGCGCTCAGCGCGCAAAGATGTGCTGAGACAAATGCAGCAGGTTGCCGCGGAAATTGGCGAAAACAGTGTCAAAGCGCGTGTTGCCATCTTACAATCGGTATACCAGTTCACCTATGGTCGACCCAAAGCTGCGCAGCAGCTGGCTGCCTCTGCCATTGAGCTGGCTAATGCTGATGACAAGCCGCTGATAGAATGTCGGGGTAGGCGATGGTTGGGGACCGCGCTACAGGTGGCGGGAAATCATCAGGAGGCAAGGGAGGAAATGGAACGGGCAAACGATCTGGCGGTGGCCGCCGGTGACCCTGATCTCATGGCAGATACCACCACACAGCTGGCCCGACTGGCGGAGAAGCGCGGCGAGTTTCCGCTCTGTCTGGAATACTGTCAGCAGGCTCTGAAGCTGGCCAGGGAGACCGGAAACCTGGCTGATGAAGCCGCCATCTTGCGCCGTATGGCCAGTGCCTATCTGGCTCTGGACAAGCTAGACGACTCTCACAGCGCAGCCGATGATGCTCACCAACTGCTGATTCAGATTGGTGATCGTCGCCAGCAGGGACTGGCGCTGGACCTTAAAGGACGCATTGCGGTGGCCCGAGGAGACTACGCCACCGGCAAAGCGCTATTTGAGAAAAGCTTGGCCCTGCGCCAGCAAATTCAAGATCGCAAGGGACAGCAGCGCTCACTGATGTTGCTGGGGGATTCCTGCCTGCATATGGGGGCCCATGAGAAGGCCCGGGTCTGCTACGAGCAGGCGCTGCAGGACGCCGGCGAGATGTACATGGCCTTTGATCAGGCTGAAATTAACGCCCGGCTGGTGCTGCTGGAGCATTCCACCGGCGACAATCAGAAAGCCAAGCAGCATGGATTGAAGGCCGCCAAGACCCTGTCCGCATTAAACGACCAACCCCTGCTGGCCCAAACCCTGACCAGTCTGGGTCATGCCTTTACCGAACTGGGTGAATACGATTCAGCGGCGGCTGCCTATGGCAACGCCATTGGGATCCGCCAGAAGCTGGGTCAAAAAAACCTGCTGATGGAAACCGTGGCCGGCTCGGCTCGGCTGGACTTCAAACGGGGCAAGGCCGACGCCGCGCTGGAAAAGGTGAATGAGGTAATCAACGCCCTAGGGGAGGGCGGCTGGACTGGCACTGAACAGCCCTTTCGAATCTATCAGACCTGTTTTGAGGTGCTGGAGCACTTCGAAGACCATCGGGCTGAGGCCATCATTACCAAAGCCTTTGAAGAGCTGCAGAAATCGGCCCAGGCGATAAGCGATGAGCGCCTGCGTGAGTCATTTCTGTACAGCGTGATGGAAAACCGAGCGGTGGACTACTACTACCGGGGTACCCAGCGCATTCAGTCTGAGGGTGGTCCTTCGAGCCACAACTCTGGTCAATCTCCGGGTCAATCCCCAGGCTAATTTTCTGGCGAATTTTCTGGCCA
>CAYGPO010000069.1:13040-23169 GCA_964351665.1 uncultured Gammaproteobacteria bacterium
CAGTATTCTGATCAGTCCTCGTCTTCCCAATCGTAAGTTTTGCGGGGCGGCAGATCCCAGCGTCGAAAGCGCCAGGCCGCCACTGCGCCTATTGCTGTACCCGCCAGATGGGATTCCCAGGACACGCCCCTAGCCCCTGGCAGCAGCCCTGCGCTCAGACTTCCATAAAGAAAAAATACCAACATCGACAGCGCAATGGCGCGGGTGTCACGCTTTAACAGCCCCGATAGCAGGACAAAGCTGAGCATGCCATAGAGCACGCCGCTGGCGCCCAGATGGACGCTGCTGCGGGCCAGTAGCCAAACCGCCAAACCGCCGCCCAGGTAAATCGTCGGTAAGGCTCTGGCTGACGCCGCTGGATAGACAAAGATCATGCCGGTGCCCAGCACCAGCAGCGGCACGCTGTTACTAATGAGGTGGCTGAAGCTGCCGTGCAGTAAGGGGGCCAGAAAGATTCCCGACAGGCCGCCAAGACTCCTGGGCACAATACCAAAGCGGTTCAGCGGGTAACCCAACAGGAAATTCAGCAGATGGATCAGCCACAGCAGGGCAACCGCCGCCAGCGCCAGCTTTAACGCCAGCAGAAAATTGGCTTTGGTTCTGGACGAGGTTAAGAACTCCGGATCCGGACGGTGCAGTTGCATCGCTGGGTTAGATCTGGGCTGCGCCGAGTTTAAGCGTGTCGAGGCGCGTCAGGCCGGGTTCAATTCGTGGCCTCAATGGCCTTAACCGACTCCCAGGCCAGGTACTTAACGCCGGCCTTCTGAATCACGGCGATACCCAGGTTGCTGCCAGTGACGTCCGGGTCTTTGCCCAGGTTCAATACCAATCCGCTTTTCAGCGCCACTTGGGCGTTGTTGCTATCGCCTGGGGACAGACGCTGAATCAGCCGCCAGGGGATCTCGAACTGCAGTCCGGCGGTGTCCTTGCCGTGTAGCATTTCGCCCTGGTGTTGGTGATCCAGGTCAAACACCAGTTCACCGCTGGCCGTATCAACGTCAGTGGAGACCTGCACGCCGATAGGGCCATAGTCGGCAAAATCTGCGTAGCGGGGCAGGCTGTCGGGGGCCTGGCTGTAGGTGACTTTCTGGAACGACGACCAGGGCACCATCACCTTACCCACATCGCTGATGTACATGGCAATGCCGCGATTTTCTGAGTTCACGTCGTTGGTGTCGCTCATGCTCAGAACCCGGCCATCTTTCAGGGTAACAAGGCTGGACTCTCCCTGGTTTTCGATGCTGACGATGGCAGAAAATCGGATCGACTGCTCGACGCCGTTGACGTCACCGTCGAGTTCGTCCTCGGGGTAGCGCTCGTCCTGATCCCAATCAACAAAACCCTCGAATACGCCGCTGCGAGTCTCAACTTTGCCGTACATGTAGTCGGGGAATGCCGGCGCCGGGTTTTCCGGCGCATGAAAACGCACTTTCTTGATGTCTTTCCAGTTGAGCTCCTCGACCAGATCAGGTTCGGTGAGGATCTCAATGCTGGCGCCTATGTCGTCGGAACCGCCGTTGGCCTGCAGCTTGCTGCCGTTCCGCAGAGTCAGGGTCACCCGTTCGCCGCCCTGCATCTCAATTTCGGCAATGTGGCCAAATTCGATGCTGAAAAATTGTGGCTGGAGTTTAGAAGAGCCAAGCCATCGAGCCAGTTCTATGACATGCCCGTTGACCTCAAACCGGGGTCCCGGCAGGTTTTTTTCGATCACCTCGCGATCATCATCATCAAGGGTCGACAGATCAAAGGGCTGGGCCTTGTCGCCATTAAAATGATGGATCCAGGTGGCTTCCTGCTCATCCCAGCGCAGGGTTCCGGTTAGGGTCCGGCCGTCGTCCAGTTCAACGCTGCCGTAGAGGTGGCCGCGGTCCGGGTTGTCGTTGACGGCCAGTTCTGGCGCGCTGGCGGTGGCCTCAGCTGCCGCCTCAGCCGCTATTGGGTCTGCCTCGGGGGCGCCATTTAAGGGTTGACTGCAAACCGCCGCCCCAGCGCTCAGCAGCAGCGCGCCCAGGGCGACGCCCAGAAATCTGAAATAGGCTGTTGGATAGGCCGTGGAGTGGACGAGTTGATACGCTTCTAAGTGTTTGTTCATCAGCCCATTGTGCTGCTTTGTTGGACTGGCCTCAATGATCAAAAGTCATTGTTCAACTGTTTCTGGCGACGGCGGTTTTGGGGCTGTCAGCGGCTGAAAGTAACGTCGGTTGGCGTAATAGTCAGGGTTTTCGTTGGGCCTGTGCCAGCCGGGTATCCCTAACACCGGCAGGGCCAGCAGTTCCCGGGGCTGGCGCAGCTGTTGCACCCAGCCACTTAGGCGGTGGTCCAGGGTTGAACTTGGGCCAGAGCCTTCGGTGCCAGCGGCTGGTAGCAGCACACATTTGCCCATCAGCCCGTCGAAGGGCCGCAGCATCTGCTCCAGCATTCCGTGGCCCAGGGCCAGGGGCTGAAGCTGCTGCCCCCATAGCTCCCGGTTATCAATAAACAGTGCCTGCCACTGGTGTTGGCGAATGATTGCCTCAGTGGTTTTTAGCTGGCCAAGGCTGGAGCAAACCAGCACCAGCCCACATTCATCAAATAGCGTGCCGGCGTTACCCACGGCGCTGCGCTGGCGGCTTTTCGGCTCCAGGCCGCGCTCCACCTGCAGGGCATTAAGGGCAGATTTGGTTTGCGGCCACAGACTCCACATGCACAGATTGAGCAGGTCATGAACACTGCCCGGGCGCAGGGGCAGCTGCCCTTTTTCGTAGACCCAGCGCTCATAGTCCCGGGCCGCCAGCCGGCCCTGTTGCTCAATGGCGGTGAGTGGCATGCCTTGGACATTGCTGGCAATCAGGGGCAGCTGAGCCCTGGCACGGTCAATGTGGATTTCCAGCAGCGGATGGCCGTCCCCGGTCGGTGCTTTGCGGCCCAGGGGCAATAGATCGGTGAACGGTGCCCTGAATGGCAGTTTGAGCGCTGGATTTTCCATAGTGGGTGGCAGTTTATGAAATTGTCCGGGCTGCTGCCCCATAATGTGGCCGGTAATACCGTTCCACGGTCTGAAAAAAGCAGGTTATGCTTATGAAGCAAGACAAGAAACCGGGTATGAAATTGTCCCTGTCCAAATTGGGCTGGCAAGGCCGGCCTGCCGATTATCGACGATTGGCCACCACCTCGGCAGGGGTGGCGTTGCTGTTGCTTGCGGCCTGCGCTCCGGCACCATCTGCGCCGCCCGCCACCGAGCCCGAGGGGTTGGCGGCAGATTGCCTCAGGCCGGTGAAAAACCGAGAAACCCTTTGCACCCAGCAATATGAACCTGTTTGTGGCTGTGACGGCAAAACGTACGGCAATGCCTGCGTAGCCCGGGCCATTGGCGTAACTAAGGTGGCCCAGGGCCGCTGTGAGGATAACAATGAGCAACTCTGAGTCATCGATATTTGATTTTTCTGCCGCCACCCCCGGCGGTGGCAGTCAGCCTTTGAGCGACTATCAAGGCAAAATGCTGCTGATCGTCAATACGGCCAGTAAGTGTGGATTTACTCCCCAGTACAAGGGCCTGGAGAAGCTTCACCAGGAACTGGCTGATGACGGGCTGGTGGTGTTGGGCTTTCCCTGCAATCAGTTTGGCAATCAGGAGCCAGGCTCCAGTGATGAAATTGCGCAGTTCTGCGAACTCAATTACGGCGTGAGCTTCCCGATTTTTGACAAGGTGGAGGTTAACGGCAGCAACGCTGATCCGATTTTTCAATACCTGAAGTCCAATGCGCCGGGGCTGCTTGGCAGCGAGTTGATTAAATGGAATTTCACCAAATTCCTGGTCGGCCGCGACGGTAAGACGATTACCCGCTACGCTCCCAAGACCACGCCAGAATCTCTCAAGGCCGAGATCAGTCAGGCCCTGGCGGGCTGATTCATCCTGGGTTCAGGGCTCCAGTGGTGTAATGCCGGGCATCGCTGTAGCGCCTGCTGGCTGATTAGGGCCGGCGTTTAGCTAATAAGATATTGATTAAAGAAAAAGGGGTATACCCATGAAAAAGTTACTAATTGTTGCCGCTGCTTTGCTGGTTAGTGGAGCGGGACTTGCCGACCATCACCACCGGGGCGCCGGCCAGCGACTGGGACTGCAGATTGTTGATGCCTACTACGGCTCCGATCGTCGGTCCTGCAACGCCCGGCCTGCCTTGAATGCCTGTGAGGGCCGCGGAGAGTGTGAGATTCAGGCCTCCAACCGGCTTTGCGGTGACCCACACCGTGGTACCGAGAAAACCCTGGTAGTGCGCTACTCCTGCGGCGCCGGAGTTGAGACCCTTTACCTGCGGGAAGATGATGCAACGCTGCTGTCTTGTGGTGGTCGCACCCGAGCACCCTTCAGCGGACGTCAAAACAGCCGCCGGGGGATCGATATACTGCGGGCCGACTATGGTTCGGGGCGCAATTTCTGCGATGCCGGCTATGCCTTCGCCCAGCAGTGTAACGGCAGGAATGAATGCCGGGTTTTCGTCAATAACGATCTGTGTGGCGACCCACGCCGGGGCAAGCGCAAGTTTGCCGAAGTGGAGTACCAGTGCGGCGGACGAGTCTACAACGAGCAGATTCAAGAAGAATCCACGGCCTTTTTGAGCTGTCGCTAGTAGTCTGCGCACTGGCCGGGTCTGTGGCAGCGGGTAAGCAGACAGCCAAGCAGGACAGCAGCTCAGCCCTCCCAGGGAAATCCGGCGACAATTAGCGGCCAGAAGAACTCCGGCCTTGGCCGGAGTTCTTGTTACAGAGATTGTTGGCAATCATGCCGATACCGGGCTTGCCGGTACCGGGGTTTCGCCGACCCAGTGAGATTAGCTCAGTTCAACACCACAAAGAAAATCCCTGGCCCACGCTGCACTTTCAGCAGATAGCGCTCAACGCTGCCCAGAATTTTGTTGATGTCTGCCATGGAGTCGATGGCCTCTTTGTTCACGGCGGTGATGATGTCGCCGGGCTGCAGGCCCTGCCGCTGAGCCGCCGAGCCCCGGGTCACCGCTTCCACCATGACCCCATCAATTTCACCGGCCTGGGGGTGGTCGTCGGGAATCTCCGTTAGCCGAACCCCGCGTAGTTCGTCAGATTTCTCCGGCTCAGCGCGGGCGGTTTGAGCCGGCTCCCGTGAGCCTAAGGTGGCGCTGACCGTACGGGACTTACCATCGCGAATCAGGCTCAGTTCCACTTTTTCCCCTGGGCGACGCAGGCCAATAACGTTGCGCAGATCCTGGAAGTTGTCGATCTCCTGTCCGTTAACGGCAACGATGACATCGTCTACTTTCAGGCCCGCCTTATCGGCTCCAGAACCTTCGCTGACGTCGGTAACCACCGCGCCCCGAACCACTTCCAGGTCATAAAACTCAGCGATCACCGAGTTCACCGCGCTGCCGGTAATACCCAGCAGGCCCCGGGTCACCTCACCGTATTCCAGGATCTGTTCCATCACCGATGCCGCCATGTCGCTGGGGATGGCAAAGCCAATACCCGCGTTACCGCCGCCGGGGCCTAAGATGGCGGTGTTGATGCCGATCAGCTCACCTTGCAGGTTGATCAGTGCGCCGCCAGAGTTGCCGCGGTTAATGGCAGCGTCGGTCTGGATGAAGTCTTCGTAGGCTTCGATGTTTAAGCCATTGCGACCCATGGCACTGATAATTCCCGAGGTCACGGTGTGGCCCAGGCCGAAGGGGTTGCCCAGGGCCAGCACGTAGTCGCCTACCTGCATGGACTCGGAATCGCCGATCTTAAGCTGGGACAGATCCTTGCCATCGATTTTCAGTACGGCGACGTCGCTTTCTTCGTCTGAACCCACCAGTTCCGCGTCAAACTCCCGCCCATCTTCCAGTTGAACGGTAATCTGGTCGGCGTTTTCCACCACGTGGTGGTTGGTGAGAATCATGCCCTTGGCCGCATCCACAATAACGCCGGAGCCCAGGCTGCCGGTTTCCCGCTCCTGGGGCTGGCTGGGGAAAAAACGGCGGAACATGGGGTCGTCAGCCATGGGGTTACGCTGTACCTCGACGCTGCCCTGGGTAGAAATATTGACCACCGCTGGCGAGACCTCACGGACCAGTGGGGCCAGCGACACGTCCCGGGGAATGGCGCCGGCATGGACGACGCCGGCTGCCAGAATCAGCAGCAGTGCGATGGCGTGAGCAGAGAGTGTTCGCTTCATAAATAGTGTTCCAGTTCGAATTTTACCAAATAGGGTTTCGGCAGGGACTGGGCGGTGCCCCCGCTGAGTGTTTGATTTAGGTGCGTTGGCACCGACTTTCAATGACGTCGGGCCGAAGCATGCTCTATTAGGAACCTTATGGACTCAATCAGTTCCCTAAAATCAACCGATCCTGCAGTTACTATTCCGTCGGTGGGCAGACTGACAACTTGCTAAGATTGCGGGTTTTGCCATCTGGGAAACTGTCCCTTGTTAAATCAAACATCGTGGCGTGAAGGCTTCAGGCCTTCAGCCGACCATCTGGCAGGCCAGAAAATCCTGCTCACCGGGGCCACCGGCGGCATCGGCCGGGCGGTAGCTCTGGGGGCCGCCGGCTGCGGCGCTTCCTTAGTGCTGGCCTGTCGAAATGTGGCCAGCGCAGAGAAACTTTACGACCAGATCGTTGAGCGTCAGTGGCCCGAGCCCATTATTTATCCCGTTGACCTGGCCGGGGCCAGCCTCGCCAACTATGAAGAGATGGCCGATGCCATTGCGGTGGAGTTGGGTGGGCTGGACGCGGTGGTCCACATCGCGGCGGATTTCCCAGGGCTTAAGCCCCTGGAGCAAGCGGGTGCCGAAGCCTGGGAGCGCACAATTACCGCCAACGCGACGGCTCCGCACTGGATTAATCAGGCGGTGCTGCCGCTGCTGCGTAAATCGGCGCAGCCGCGAATCATTTTCACTCTGGACAATCTAGAGCGGGTTTCACGGGCCTACTGGGGTGCTTATGGGGTGGGTAAATCGGCGCTGACCACCCTGGCTGCGATGACCGCCAGCGAGCTTGAAGGTTACGGCGTGGAAGTCAACGCCATTGCGCCGCCGCCCACCGCTACCGGCCTTCGGAATCGGGCCTATGTCGCTGAGGACCCCGCCGAACTGCACACGCCGGAAGCCCTGGTACCGGCGTACCTGTATTTGTTAGGTGACCATGAACAGCCGATTACCGGGCAGTTATTTACTTTTGAGTCCTGATCTGGCCTGGGTCAGGAGCCCCTGCGAGGAGGGCGGTTACTGCGTCCTGTTGGCCGACGGGCGGTTTTTGATGGGTTTTTTGGGTTGGATTTCACCAGCGGTTTTGGCGCAACGTTTGTGGCCCCCTTGTCCGCGCCTGACGGGCCGCCCCGGGGGGCTCTGCTCAGAGGCTTGAGGGTCAGTGTTGGCGGCGGCAGTCGGCTCAGGCCAACGTCTTCCCGCAACACCGCCACATCGGCTTCAGACAGCTCTTCAACCCGACCTACCTTAAGCCGCGAGGGGATCATCACCGCGCCATAGCGCACCCGTTTCAGTCGGCTCACCCGGACCCCAACGGCGTCCCATAAGCGCCGGACTTCGCGCTGGCGGCCTTCCATCAACACCACGTGGTACCAATGGTTCCCGCCGGTGCCTCCGCTATCTACGATGTCGCTGAAACGCGCCTCGCCATCATCAAGCATCACGCCGCTTTTCAGCTGCTCAATCATTTCATCGCTGACCTCGCCCTGGATCCTGCAGGCGTACTCCCGGTCTACGCCGCTGGAGGGATGCATCATGGCGTTGGCCAGCTCACCATCGGTGGTCACCAGCAGCAGTCCAGTGGTGTTGATATCCAGCCGGCCGATGCCCACCCAGCGGCCCTTGCGGGCTTCCGGCAAGTTGTCAAAGACGGTGCGCCGCCCCTCCGGGTCGCTGCGGGTACAGACCACCCCTTCGGGCTTGTTGTACATCAGAACCCGAGACAGGGAGTCGCCGTCAGCCACCACCAAATAGTGCTGCCCGGCATATTCCACGGTGGCGCCGGCGGTAAGCCGGTCTCCTGGCCCTACCTGTTTCCCGTCGACCCGGATTTTCCCATCAGCCAGGGCCTGTTCCAGCAGCCGTCGCGATCCGAGTCCAGCGGCGGCCAGAATTTTTTGGATTCGGGGTGCGGCGGAGTCTTGGGAGAGCTTTGCCGGTGGGGTCTCAGGTGCTGCGCGTTTGGTCATCGTCGTTGTCGTCGCTGTCAGTGGTGGGCTGGTCTGCGCCGGCGTCTGCAGCATTTTCTGATGATGAATCCGGTTCGCCAGTATTGGCATGTTCTGGTTCTGACCCATGGTCTGGGTCAGGGTCTTGATGGCGCTGGCCGGCATCGTCGTCTAGGTCTTCCTTAGCCAGTGCTTCATCACCTGGATCGTCCTGGTCTGAGTCTTGGTCATCTAAGTTTTCGTCATAAAGGTCTTGTTCGCTCAGGTCGTCCTGGGCTGACGGTTGGTCATCTAAGTCTTCCTCGCTCAGATCTTCATCGCCCAGGTATTGCCGGTCCGAGTCCTCTACATCCAGGTCCTGGTCCAGCTGGCCTTGCTCAGCGGACCCGTCGAATTCAGCAGCGCCGTCCGGGTCAGCCGTGTCAGTGTCAGGGTTCGCTGGTGGTTCGGAAGAGGCGTCGTCGATCTCGTCGTACTGGGGCTCAGCCGGCTCAGCGCTCTGCTGGTGGGATCGGCTGACGGCAAGTGCATGGGCTACCTCCAACTCCAGTTCCGGCTCCAGTTCACCCAGGTCTCTGAGCTCCGCAAGGCTGGGCAGCTGGTCGAGGCTGGACAGATTAAAGTAGTCCAAGAAGCGCTTGGTGGTGCCCACCAGGGCCGGTCGGCCGGGTACGTCACGATGACCCACAATACGCACCCACTCACGCTCCTGCAGCGTGCGCATGATGTTGGAACTTACCGCGACGCCTCGAATCTGCTCAATCTCGGCCCGGGTCATAGGCTGGCGGTAGGCGATGATGGCCAGAGTTTCCAGCAGCGCGCGGGAGTAGCGGGGCGGCTTTTCCGCCCACAGTCTGGAGATCCATGGCTGCAGGTCCGGTTTGACCTGCAGGCGGTAGCCACTGGCTACCTCGGACAGTTCAACCCCTCGATCCTGGCAGTCGGCGGCCAGCGCTTCCAAAGCCTGGCTCAAATCGGCGTGGCCGGGGGCTTCCCCCTCATCAAACAGGGCGCTCAGCTGGTTCAGGTTGAGGGGCTGTTCAGCGGCCAGCAGGGCGGCTTCGACAATTTGTTTTAGCAGTTCAGGTTTCATACGGCCTTCACGTAAATGGGGCCCATGGCCTCGTTCTGCAAAATTTCCACTAGGGTGTGTTTGATCAGTTCCAAAATGGCGAGAAAGGTCACCACCACGCCGCCTCGGCCCTCTTCGATATCAAACAGATCGGAAAAGGGCAGGTATTGATCTGCGCTCAGGCGATCGACGATACGGGTCATCCGCTCACGCACCGACAGGGGCTCCCTGGCAATGGCGTGGTGGGCAAACAGCTCAGCGCGTTCCAGGGTTTCTTTCAGCGCCATCAACAGCTCTTTCAGGTCTATGTCCGGTGGCACGGTAACCACTGAGCGCTCGCCGATGTAGGCTACGGCGATGCTCAGGTCACGCTCCAGCCGTGGCAGCTCGTCCAGGTCCTCAGCGGCCTTCTTAAAGCGCTCGTATTCCTGCAGCCTGCGCACCAGTTCTGCCCGTGGATCGCCTTCTTCCTCATCCTCAGCCTGGGGCCTTGGCAGCAGCATACGAGATTTGATTTCAGCCAAAATCGCTGCCATCAGCAGGTATTCCGCCGCCAGTTCGAACTTCATTTCGGTCATCAGCTCGATGTATTGGATGTACTGCTGGGTGATGTCCGCAATGGGTATGTCCAGAATATCCAGATTCTGCCGCCGGATCAGGTAAAGCAACAGGTCCAGGGGGCCCTCAAAGGCTTCCAGGAACACCTCCAGGGCATCCGGCGGAATGTAAAGGTCGGTGGGTAGCTGGGTGTAGGGCTGGCCGCCAACCACGGCAAAGGGCATCTCCACCTGGGCCGGGCTAAGGGATGACTCCGGGCCCGGTTCGGCATCGCTAGCGGGCTGTTGCTGCTCAGTGGCCACGGCATCGACCAATTGATCAGTCTGGTGATCAGTCTGGTGATCAGTCTGGTGATCA
>CAYGPO010000069.1:23269-25284 GCA_964351665.1 uncultured Gammaproteobacteria bacterium
TGATCAGTCTGGTGATCAGTCTGGTGATCAGTCTGGTGATCAACCTGGGCAGGGTCAGGCGCGCTGGTAGGAGGGTTGGTCAACGGTTGCAGTCGATTCGGTTACGGGCAGCGAATTCTATCAGACTCTTTTGGCAGACTTGCAGCACTGCCAGGCAATTGTCGGCCTGTGCGCCGATCATGCCTGGGAAACACGTTATCATAGCGATCTTTTAAGGCAGGAATTGGCCATGTTGTACGCCATCATAGGACAGGACGCCCCCGGCGTCGGGCCGGCACGAGGGGCAGCCAGGGCTGATCATCTGGCAAGACTCCAAGCCCTTACCGACCAGGGCAGGCTGGTGTTGGCTGGCCCCTTTCCAGCCGCCGACAGTGAAGATATTGCGGCAACCGGGGTCACAGGAAGCCTCATCGTGGCGGAATTTGAATCCCTGGAGGACGCCAAAAGCTGGGCAGATGAAGACCCCTATCGCGCTGCTGGTGTGTATGCCGAAGTCCATGTGAAACCCTTTTTTAAGGTCTTACCGTGAACGCAGAACGTATGGAACGCATGCGCGAGCTGCTGCAGACGGCGTTAGCCCCGGTCCATTTGAACATTGAAGACGAAAGCCACCTGCACCGGGGCCACGCTGGCGCCAAGGATGGTCGTGGGCACTTTGCGGTGGTCATCACCGCCAGCATCTTTGAGGGCAAAGCGCCGCTGGCCCGTCACCGTCTGGTGTATGGCGCGCTGGGGGACATGATGCAGACCGATATTCACGCACTGAGGCTGGATACTCAGGTTCCGAAGCAGGCTCGGGCTTGACCGTGGGTTTGCTGCACAGGGGCACGCTGGTCGCCGCCACCGCAGCGCCTTTGGTCCGCCTGGCGATGTTGGGGGTTTTGGCCGTCCTATTGGTCGCTTGCAGCGGCGACGACGACAACAACTCCTCTGGTCCGACTACTGACCTGGTGATGGACCAGCCGGGGAGTTTGGCCGGCAATGGGCCTTCGGATCAGCGGCTGGTGGCGAGGGTCAATCAACGGGCCATCACCGAACCCCAGCTGGATGCCTTTTTGGAATTTCGTCGTCAGCCGCTGGATCAACCCAAGGTTCGTCAGGCTGCCCTGGCTGATCTGGTGGACATGCTGTTGCTGGTGGATGAAAGCCAAACCCGGGGATTGCTGTCGACCCAGGCTAAAGCGGCCTTGACGGTGCAGGAATGGTCCTTTGTGGCCAATCTGGCGCTGTCGGATATGGCTCGCAACCAGCCCATCTCCGATCAGGATATCCAGGAGGAATACCAGCGGCAGGTTGGTCTGACTGGCGGCACCGAATATAAGCTGCAGCACATTCTGGTGCCCAGTCAGCTGGAAGCGGTGCAGCTGGTGACTCGGCTGGCCGATGGCGAGCCCTTTGCTGTCCTGCTGGCTGAGCTGGGCGGCAGTGATGCCAACGGCGGTGACCTGGGTTGGGTCAATCTGGTCCAGGTTCCCGAGGGATTTTCCCCTGTGCTGAAAAGTCTTCAGCCCGGTGAATTTTCACCGGTTCCCATCAGTTCCGACTACGGCTGGCACGTATTGCTGGTGGAAGATCAACGCAGCTTTGAGCCGCCGCCGCTGGCCCAGATTGAAGAAGGCATCCGCAACAGCCTGTCTCGCCAGCGCTTAGAGCGGCACATGAGAAATCTGCGCCAGGCGGCGTTGATTGATCGCAGCCCCGGCGGTTAGGCACCAGGACTGGTGGTGATTCCCCCGGGGCCTTGCGCTGGGGCTTTTCGGCTTGCAGGAGGTTGAAAAGCCGTCCATGGCTTATTTTCAAGGCAGCTAGACCGCATTATTCATGAAGGTCGGATGACTCGGCTCAGCTGGCGAGACACCGACAGCGACACACTGTCAGCCACTGCCATTTAGGCTAATCACGCTAGGGCATGAAAGCGCTGGGATTTGGCAGGCCAACAGCGACCTTCATGAATAATGCGGGCTAGGAGTCTGCGCCGTAGAAACTTTCGACGGCGAAAATTCGCGATCGCCATA
>CAYGPO010000070.1:0-16116 GCA_964351665.1 uncultured Gammaproteobacteria bacterium
ACCCCAGGCCATTGCCGGTCTGGCAGATTCATGGTGTGAATTACCTTTCAGTGCAGAGCCCAAAAAGGGCCTCTGCCGATCAAACCGACAGAGGCCAGTGGGAGTGTCATTTGGCTTTGCCCGAGACGACTATGAAATCAGACTTGCGCCAGCCGCTTTGTTGGCGCGGAGGCTTGAGGGTCAGCAGTGGTGGTAGCCGCCGGCAGCTCCAGGGGCACCTTTTCCCGAATCCGAATCGGGCTGCGGGTCAGCAGCTCCATGGTTTCGGTTTCCATCCCAGACCAGTACAAATGGGCCTTTTGGCGCAATGTGGCGATGGTGTCGCCCAGCTCAATATTGGCCAGGTCCATACTGGCCGCTATCACCGGACGGTCGTCCACCAGCTCAACCCGGTAAACAAACTCATGGTTGCGATGGGGCTGCTGACTGGTGATCAGGCGGCTGGCCTGTTCTGGCCCTGGACACAGAAACAGGGAGTCCAGCCGACTGGGATGTTGGGGCCTCAGAGTTAAGCGAACCGTCTCAAAAATGTATTCCCGCAGCGCCCTGGGCAGACGCTCTGCAGCGCGGCCCACCAGATGAGGCATACCCACCAAATAGCTGGACATCACCCGGCCCCAATGACCGGGACTGATGGTGGAGCCCATAAAATAATCGTGTGAAGAAACCCAGTAATAGTCCTGCATCAGGCGATGCCTAAAGACCCGGGTTGATGGGCGGCGGCGGCGGCACCAACACCGGCCGGGGGATACGCGGTCGAGTATCGTAAACCGGATTGGTGCTAAAGGGTCTGTCATCGTCGATGACGGTGGATGTCTTCATGCCATGGCCGCCGCTGACGGCCTCCAGTTGCGAAGGGCTTAGTGTTCGGTCGCTGAGTGTTAAGTCGCTGGTCTTCATGGGGGACCTCCTTGTAGATTCTATGGGCCACGTCCGTGTTGCCGGTTGTGACAGTCCTGTCACGGCCCATCTAGTTGTTAACGCGCAGGCATCAGGCAAAGCCGATCAGGCCGCCGGCAGGGTGATAATACGGTCGGCCATGGCCAACGTCTCGCGGCGGTGGGCGACGATAATTCGGGTCATGGGCAAAGCGGCAAGGGCGCTGTTAATCTGCTGCTCGGTGGCCCCATCTAAATGGCTGGAGGCCTCATCCAGCAACAAGATGGCGGGCTGCTGATAGAGGGCCCGGGCCAGCAGGATCCGCTGACGCTGGCCGCCGGAGAGGCTGCTTCCCATATCTCCCACCAGGGTTTCAAAGCCCATGGGCAGCTGACCGATGGTGTCGGCAATGGCCGCCTGGCTGGCAACACGGTGCAGGCGCTGTTCGTCAACTTCGGGATCGAACAAGGCAATGTTATCGCGCAGTGATCCGGACAACAGCTGGTCATCCTGCAGCACCGCAGCCACCTGCCGGCGATACTGACCGCGGCGCAGACGCGGCAGGGGCAAGCCGTCCACCCGCACCTCGCCGCTGCTGGGTTCCAGTAGCCCGAGCAACAGTTTCAGCAGGGTGGATTTTCCGCAGCCCGAGGGGCCGGCAATGGCGACGCATTCGCCGGCGGCTATATCCATCTGAAGGCCCTTCAGCACTGGCGCTTCGTCGGGATGATAGGCGAAACTCAGAGCGCATACCTGCACCCGACCCTGCAGGACAGGCACCGGCTGTTGGCCGTTGGGTTCCGGTTCGCTGGTGACAATATCCGCCAGTCGCTCCAGGTGCACAGACACCATCCTGAACTGCAGCCAGTTGCTGATCAGGGCTTGAACGGCGTTGGTGAAATGGCTCTTGTAGGCCAGGTAAGCCATCAGCATACCCAGGGTCAACACCCCATCCAGCACCGCCATAGCGGCGAGATAAAGCACAACAATTCGATCTCCCAGATTGAGGATTTGTAACGAGGTGGCTTGAAAAATGCCCAGCCGGCTCACTTTCAGCTGATCGTTGATGGAGTCCGTGAGCCGGTTCAGCCATCGACTCTCCCGGGCACCTTCAGCGGCAAAACTTTTGATCGTGGGCATGGCCCGCAGGGATTCCATAAAGTGGCTGGCCTCTGCGGCTGAACTGATCAGGGTTGTCTCCTGGGCTCGTCTTGAGGCTGGGTAAAAGGCCAGCTGGACAGCCAGCTGCAGCGCCAGCAGGCCCAGCACTACGGCGGTCAGTGGACCGCTGTAGGCCAGCATCACCGCCAAGGTGGTTATCGCCATCACCCCATCCACCACCGCCTCCACGGTGGCTGTGGTGACCAGACCCTGGACCGCGCTGATGGACCCAAAGCGCGACACGATATCCCCCACATGGCGGCGCTGAAAATAGTCCAGAGGCAGGGACAATAGATGACGAAATAGCCGCACCACCCAGGACAACCGAAGCCGGGTTCCCAGGTACAACACCAGCCAGGATCTGGCGGTGCCCAGCACCAGCTGCCACAGGCCCAGGATGGCAAAGCCCAGGGCCAGCACCAGCAGCAGGTTGGTGTCAGCACTGACGATCACCTCATCGACCACCAGCTGGGAGTAGTAAGGTCCCGTCAGGGCTAATACCTGCAACACCAGGGACAGCAGCAGGATCTGAGTCAAAGACCCCCAAAGGCTGGCGGCGGCATGGAAAAAATGGCGCAGCCTTAAAGCCGGCGCGGAGCGGGCCAGAATAAATCCGCTGGCAGGAGCCAGCTCCAGCGCAACGCCGGTGAATTTTTCGCTGGCTTCAGCCAGGGATACCCGCCGCCGACCCCGGGCTGGGTCGGCCAGCAGCAGGTGGGAAACCGACGCTGCCTCCAGCACCACAAAATGGTTGAACTCCCAATGCAGCACACAGGGCAACCGCAGAGCCGACAGCTCCTCCAGCTCCAGCCGCACCGGTCGGGCCGACAGCTTTAGCGCCTGAGCGGTCTGGGTCAGCTGGCGGAGGGTAGCGCCCTTCAGTGAGCAGCCGTGGCTGCGGCGTAGCTCAGCCAGGCTAACGGCGCGGCCGTGAAAGCCTGCCACCATGGCCACACAGGCCAGGCCACATTCGCCAGCCTGGGCCTGCATCACCAGCGGCACCCGCCTTCGGGCCGGCCAAAATTTCAGATCCAGGGGTAGACCCATGCTCAGGAGCGCAGGGTCAACAGGGGTTCGGCCAACCACTGCCAGATCCGCCGTTGTTCGCGCAGCAGGTCGGCGTTGAGCACCATACCCGGGCGCACGGCCAGGCCAGATAGTGCTCCACCCGGATCAAATTCCGCGGTAACCCAATAAGCCGGTTCCTTGAGACTTAAGCCCGGGGGCAGCTCAGCCGCTTCCACCAGGGCGGTGGAGACCTGACTGATCCGGGCCTGTAATAGTCCGTGCTTCTGGTAGGGAAAGGCCGCCAGCTGTAGCCGTGCAGTCTGACCCACCTCCACTCTGCCGGCGGCTCGAGTAGGCACCAGCAAGCGTGCCACCAGCGGCGCCGGGCGCTGCACCGTGGCCATCACCTGGCCCGGCAACGCCCATTGACCAACGCTGCCCACCAGACCCGTCACCCGGCCGGTCACCGGCGCCGTTAAGACAAAACGGTTGTCGTAACGTAGCGCGAGCTGTGCGGTTTTCGCCTCGGACAGCTGCCGGGACAGTGCTGCCAGCTGCTGACCCGAACCGATGGGCGCCAGCTGTTGCTGATGGGTAAGATCTCGCAGGCTTTGGCGTTGCTGCGCCAGGCGCAGCTGGGCTTCCCGCTTCGCCATGGCGGCCTCACCCCGGGCGATCTGGGCCCGTTGATAGTCCATCAGGCTGATCAGGCCCTGGTCCCGAGCGCGGTGGGCTACATCAAACTGGGCCGAGGCCAACGCCAGCTGGCTGCCGCTATCGGCCAGCTGGGCACCCAGGGCGTCAAGTCGGGCTGTGGCAGAGATGATGGACTGGGATAAATGGGTCCGCTCCAACTCGCGCCTTTCATGGTGGCGGCTAATCGCCTCGATGGCCTGGTCCAGCTGGGCCTGGCTGGCACCCAGGCGAGCATCTTCCAGGCGCTGTTGGTCGGTCCACGATTCCACCACCAGCTGGTATAGCGCTTGCCCTGCGGTGACCTGCTGACCTTCTACCACCAGCTGTTGGGCGATCCTGCCGGCTTTTTCGGGCCGGACCTGAATCATGCCCTGCTCACTGGTGAGGTAGCCGGTAACGCTCTCCCGGGCACGGTAATTTCCCAGCATCAATAGCAGTCCCAGGGCGCACAAAAGCAGACCCCCTGCAGCAGCGCACCAGCTGCCAAAACGCGGGGTTGTGAGCATCACCTCACCGAATAGTTGGCGACGCCGGGCGCTCAAAGCGGCGGGGCGAAAAAGATCTGACATGGACAAACTCCCGAGATTCGACATATCCTGACGCGGGGCATTGCAGAGAAGTTGATCGGTTTACGGTCGCTTCGGGGCGCAACAGGCTTTGGATAGGGAGACGAAATGACCACAGCCCAAAACGTTGGCCAAACAACCGGAAACGGCACCGATAGCGGCAGCAGCAAGGCCGAGGCAAAGGGCCAGGAAAGCCACCGCAGAACCGCTAGAAGGGTCGGCGCCAGCCGCTCCCCAGGCGCCAGCGGAGTAACCGGCATGCTGAAAAACTGGCGCACCGACAACCGGGTTGAACGCAATCGCCTGATGAACCAGATTTACCCAGACCTGAAAAAAATTGCCGCCAGGGCGTTGGGTGGTCAACCACCCCACGCGACCCTTGAAGCCGCCGACCTGGTCAACGAAGCCTGGTTGCGGCTGACCTGCCAACGCAACGCTAACTGGCGCAACCGCAGCCATTTTTATGCCATCGTGGCGCGGATTATTCGGCGTATCGTGGTAGACCACAGCCGCAAACGGCTGAGCGAAAAGCGCGGCGGTCGGGCTCAGCGGCTGGACGTGGATGACGTGGCGCTGGCGGCCCCCGGAGGTTTTGCCAACTGGTTGGAACTGGACGAAGCGCTGGCCCGGCTTGGCCAGATCAATGCCCACGCCGCGCAGATAGTTGAGCTACGCTATCTGACTGGGCTAAGCATCGAAGACACCGCCGAGGCGATGGAGATCGGCACGGCTACGGTGGGGCGCCACTGGCGCTTTGCCCGTGCCTGGTTGCGCACCCAGCTCACACCCACCGGCGGGTTTTCTTAGTAAAACGGCGCTTCGCCTTCGGGTCGAATGGAAAAGCGTTTGTAGCCCCATTGATATTGGGCCGGACACTGGTGCACCAGAGTCTCAATCTGGCGGTTGAGAGCGGCCAGAGACACCGACAGATCTGGGTCAGCTATGGCCGGATCGCCCTCGACAAAATGCAGGTCAAACTGTTTGCCGCCGGCCAGCCGCTCAACAAACCCCATCACCAGAGGTGCATCGGTGCGCTGGGCCATCTTGGAATACAGCACCATGGTGAGGGCCTGGTGGCCGAAGAACGGAGCAAAGGCGCCGCCGCCTCCCTTGGGCTGCTGATCGGGCAAGATGCCGATCATTCGGTCTTCCTTCAGCGCTTTGAACAAACGCCGAACGCCGTTGGGCCCGGCCTTTACCATTTCTGCGCCCAATCGCTGGCGGCCCTCGGTAATCACCTGAGAGATCCCCGGGTCTTTGGCTTCCCGGTAGAGGTACGTGCCTTTTCCCCGGGACGACAGGTATTGGCAAAGCAGCTCCCAGGCTCCCAGGTGGGGAGCCGCCAGCAGCATGCCGCGTCCGGAGGTCAAGGCGGCATCAAAGACATCCAGACCATGCACGGTTCGGATCAGGCTCAAGGTCTGTTCCGGCGCACGCCGCCAGAATAGGGGCAGCTCTAAGAAGCCATAACCAATCTGAATCAGGGTCTGTCGGACCAGCAGTTGTTGTTCCGCCTCGCTGGCGTTGGGAAAACAGCGGGCAATGTTGCGCCGGGTAACCTCTCGAGTGCGATTGGGCAACCAGTAAAACAGTCGGCCCAGGCCGCGGCCAAGACGTCGGTTGAGGCCCATGGGCACAATGCCAATGATTACCAGTAGGGCTCGAAAGATTTTGCCGCGTGGGGTGATCGAGATGGACTCCATTTATCGCGTTACACAGCAACAGGCATCGCACGTTAGGCCATTGGGCCGGGCCGAACAAGGGTCAGTTGAGGGTTTGAGCGAATTCCATGGGATTCAGACTCTGGGCCAGGGCCCGGGCGAAGGCTGCTGAGGCGACCTCGCTCTTTTCAAACAAAGGAACCCGGTGGCGAACGATGTTGGGCATCATGAAGTCTGACGGGCGGGCGGCGCTGGTCACCAGAATTGGAATGGCGCGGAGTAAGGGGTGGTCTTTCATGACAGCCACCAGCTCATCAGCATCGGACAGGCCCAGGCGGAAATCCGAGACAACGGCGTTGTAGTGGGCCCGCTCCAGTTCCTTCAAAGCGGCTTCCATATCAAACACCCAATGGCTGTCAGCGCCCTGTTTGGTCACGGCCTTTTTCACCAAATCCATGTCCAGTTCGTCGTCGTCGACTATCAATACCCGTCGGGTGCATGGCCCTGATTGGCTTTGTCTCATTGCCGCGGCCAGGGGTGGGTGATAGGTGGGAATTTCAATCAGATTGAGAAAATCGATCAGGCTACTGATGGCGGTTTCAGTGTCATCCAGCCCAACCTTTTTGGTGATGTAGCCGGTCACGTTGTGCTGGTTGGTGGAGGAAATATCCGGCGGCTGGTCTGAGGTGGAAAACACCAGCACCGGCACCCCGCTATAGCGACGGTGCCCTCGCAGGTAGCTGAGAAATTCCAGCCCGTTCATTCGCGGCATGTTGAGGTCGAGAAAAATCACCAGCCGTCGATTGCTCAGTTCTGAATCGAGCTGGTTCAGCAGCTCTTTGGCGTGTTGGCTGTCAATGGCCCGAACGGTTTGAATGTTCTGATCAATCTTCCTCAGCGCCAGGCAGAAAATTTCCACGTCCAGGGCGTCGTCATCGACAATGAGAATGATGAAGTCGTTGGCTTTAGGCATGGTCAGACCCTGGCACAGGGATGCAGGCGAAATCGAGGCCGAGGCAATGATTTCCCGCTGCCAGTGGGCCCACCAGTGATCCACCCAGGCGCCAGCACAGATTGCCAAAACGGGTATAGGGTGACTGATTATTCATCGTCTGCCTGGGTTTGAAGCTGGGACCTGCTAGCCGCGATAGCGATGCTCGGCTAAGCCGTCCTTTCTGCTGGGCTCCTACTATCGGCCAAAGCAGCAAGCAGCTTTATCGGCGCTTGCCCAAGCTCGTGAGTGGTTCGATAGAAGGGTCGCCTCAAGGAGGGTGCTGAGCGGGAGACATCTAGCATTTGAACGGGTGGGGTCCGCGCAGGGGGAAACGGGGCAAACAGCCGCAGGAAGCGGCAGAAAGCAGGCCAATCCCTGGCCTTAAACACGCTTCCGTAGTGTGCCGCTGGGCAGCTTCCTGGCTGCCGCTCTGTAAAGTGCGCCGTCCTTGGCGCCTGCGCCCATCCTCGGTGCCATCCTGGCCCCTGGGCAAATCCCTTTCGTTCCCCAGCATCCCCTAGCTGTTGGAACTATAGTGCCCAGATTGGGCCGGCCCTGACAGGGCTGCTTATCCCACGGTGTTGTAAGATTCTCAGTGGAACCGGTGTAGGAAAATTCTCACATTGATTGGACTGTTGCAGCGTGTCAGCCGTGCCGGCGTTGATATTGACGGCACAACGGTGGGGCAAATTGAGGCTGGCCTGCTGGTATTGGTGGGAGTTCAGCCAACCGATACTGAGGCCCAGGCCGACCGTTTGCTGGAACGCCTGCTGAACTATCGGGTGTTTTCTGATGACCGGGGCCGGATGAACCGATCTTTGCGGGACACTGGCGGTGGACTGCTGCTGGTGCCCCAGTTCACTCTGGCCGCAGATACTCAGAAGGGCAATCGACCGGGCTTCAGTACCGCGGCCACACCTGAAGTTGGGCAGCAGCTTTTTACCTATCTGCTGGCCCAGGCTCAGACGGTTCACAAACCGGTTGCGGCGGGCCGCTTCGGCGCCCACATGCAGGTGTCCCTGACCAACGACGGTCCTGTTACCTTCTGGCTGGAAGTTTAGGCATTAGAGCTGGGACCCTGGACGCGGTGCAGATAAGCCCGCCAGAGCCATAGTCCAGGTGCGGACCGGTCAGACGTCGGCGACTCGGCCGCCGATTTGAGAAGCCTTGTGCATGAACTCATCAAGGATAATGCGGCCGGTGACATGGGGGCCCGGCTCATCGGGAAAAACCTGACGCATGTGTTCACACAGATTGGAAAGCAAGGGCGCGTTGGCTTCTTTCATGGGCCCGAGAATTTCGTTGCCCAGCTTGGAGTCAAACTCGTGCAGCTCAAAAAAGTACGCTTCCTGACCCCGGGTCAGAAAACCCAGCACCGGTTTTGCCGAATCATGGCTATCCATGCTGCGACCGCAACGATATTCAATTTCCTTGCACAGGCGCACGGCACTTTTGGCGTACTTGATGATGGGCTCAGCGACGTTGGCGGTATCCAAGTCGGAGGCTATCAGGGTCAAACGCACCCGGCGCCGCAAGACCGGATCGTCGTGCCATTGAGGGTTATTTTGATCCAGTTCCTTCACCAGCATGGGGGCCAGAGCACCGCAGGAACTGGCTGCTTCTGCCGGTGAGATGTTGGGGTTTTGCTTGGGCTGCACGTTGAAGGTGCTGCCGGCGATCATCAGTTCCAGATCGTCAAACACCTCGGGCTCAGCCGCCCGGTCAAAACCCACCGATTCTAAGATTCGATGGGCTTCCTGAATACTGGCCCGTTCGTTGTTGCCAACCAGGGCCTCGATATCGGGCTTTTCCCGTTGGCGCAAATCGTGGGTGGCCGCAAACAGGGTCAGCATGACCCAATCTAAGGGTTTCAGGCGATCGGCGCCGGCCTGCTCGCACAGATAATTGATCCGCCCGACCAGAATCTCCAGCGCATGGCCTTCATTATGGTAGTGGTGCAGATCGTCTCCCCAGGCGCCATGGCGCCGGGCGAATCGAGCATAAGCAATGATGAGTGCACGCTGGGCTTTATCCAGGAATTCGGCAAAATCTTCTTTGCCAAAATGTTTCTCGAATGCGGCCCTGCGCTGCTGCGTATAGCGCAGAAACGATGGATCATGCTCGCCGAGCATTTGCTCTGCGATTCGAAAATCTGAAATTTCCTGTTCAACCGCATCCGGCGGAAAATTGACCTGCGTCATGAGGCATCGCGTCCCAGCTTCAATTGAACAGGTAAGCCGCCAGCGTCACACCGGGCGTTTTTAGACGTCATGGTGCGCAAGCAGTGGCAGTTCCCCGCTGCCTGTTTATTGTTCTTCGGGCTCAAGTATAGAGCGCCCCAGACAAAAAAGTATAGCGATCGGGAGGAACCAGCGGAAAAAGGTCGAAATTCAGGACTCCAGCTGGAGTGCTGCCATGCGTCGAGTGAGGGTATTGCGGCCGCAGCCCAGCAGTCTGGCGGCGGCTTCTTTGCGGCCCCGGGTGCGGGCCAAAGCCGCTTGTATCATTAGTCGCTGGACCTGATCACTGGCCAGATTCATGGGCATTTGGGTGCCATCTTTGAGTTTTTCTTCAAACCAGCTGACAAAAGACTGCTCCCAGCCCCGGTTTGGCATGGGCTCGGGGTCTGCATTGTCTAGCAACCGGCCACGCAGCTCGTCGACTCGAAGCAGGCGGCCCGGTTCCATCACGGTGAGGCTGCGACACAGGTTTTCCAGTTCCCGCACGTTGCCAGGCCAACGGTAGCGATGCAGCAGATCCAGCGCGTCCTGGCTGAACTGCTTGGTTTCAAGACCTGATTCCGTTGCGGCCTGGCGCAGGAAATGTTCGGCCAATGCGCGGATGTCGCCGTCACGCTCGCGCAGCGGCGGCACCGCAATCTGCACCACATTCAGGCGATGGTAAAGATCTTCTCGGAAGGCGCCGCTGGCTACCTGAGCTGCCAGATCCTGGTGGGTAGCGGCAATGACCCGCACGTCAACGCCAATCAGCTGGCGTCCGCCTACGCGAAAAAACTGACCTTCTGCCAGCACCCGTAGCAGTCGAGTCTGCAGGGGCGCCGGCATGTCACCGATTTCGTCAAGAAACAGGGTGCCGGAATTGGCCTGCTCAAAACGCCCGAAATGGCGCTGGGTGGCGCCGGTAAACGACCCCCGCTCATGCCCAAACAGCTCAGACTCCAGCAGCTCATGGGGTACAGCTGCGGTATTCATGGCCACAAAGGGCGCGGCGGAGCGGGGTCCCAGCCGATGCAAGGCCTGGGCAATCAGCTCTTTGCCTGTGCCGGTTTCGCCGGTGACCAGCACCGATAAATGGGATCGGGACAGTCGACCAATCTGCCGATAAACCTGCTGCATGGCCGGCGAATCACCGATCATGTCCGGGCTGTCAGGGCGCACTGGCGCCGGCGCCGCCGCGGCGTCCTCCAGAGCCCGGGCCACGGTGTCCACCACCACATTGACGTCAAAGGGTTTTGCCAGGTACTCGTGGGCACCCCGATCAAAGGCGTTGACCGTAGTATCCAGATCTGAATAGGCGGTCATCACAATGACCGGCAGGTCTGGGGCATCGGCATTGACCCGGCTGACCAGGTCAAGGCCATCGAGTCCGGGCATCCGGATATCAGTGATCAGCAGATCTGGCCAACCGGCGTCTGCCGCCTCCAACATCTCAGTGGCGGCGCCGAAACTGCGCACATGCCAATAGTCACGCTTGAGGGCCCGTTCCAGCACCCAGCGAATGGACTCATCGTCGTCAACAACCCAGATGTTAGAGGAAGCTTTCACGGTAGCGGCATCAGCCATTGCATGATGGTGGGATTGGCCGCTGCTGCCAGCCTGACAATGCCCCCGTGCTGATGGGCCACTCGCTGGGCAATCGTCAGCCCCATGCCAGAGCCGTCGGCGCCGGATACCAGGGGCACGAAGAGCATGGCCTGCATGTCTTCCGATACTCCCGGGCCGTTATCCTCCACCTCTACCGACAGCACCGAGCGGCAGTGGCTATCAGGTAAGGCAATGCCCCGACGAATCCGGGTACGCAGTGTGATTCGACTGGCCCCGGCCTGTACGGCATTGATGGCCAGGTTCAAAAAGCCCTGCACCAGCATGTCCGCATCACCCATTAGTCGAGGTACCGACGGATCGTAGTCACGCACCACTTCAAGCTCTCGGTACTGGGCTCGAAGCAGCTGATAGACTCGCTCCAGGGGACGATAGACGTTCAGCAGCTGCTGTTGAGGTTTGTCCTTGCGGGTCTGGAGATTATCCACCAGCCGGGCCAGGCGATCGATTTCCGCCACAATGACCTGGGTATATTCATGCAGGTGGGGATCGATCCTGGTTTGCAGCAGCTGGGCCGCGCCCCGCATACCCCCCAGAGGGTTTTTGATTTCGTGGGCCAAGGATCGGGTAAACCGGCCCAGGGCCTGGCGACGCCAGCGTTCTTTAAGGGTTTGGTCGTACTGGGCACGTCCCGCCAGGGGCATCATCTCGATTCGCAGCCGTTGGCCCGCCGAACTGGCCACGGGGGTAAACGCCACGTCGTAGTCCTGGGTCAGGGCGTTGATGGATTCGGCGCTGAAGCTCTGAATGATAACCCCGCGCTGGGTCTGGGCACGCTGGGCCGAGGGCATCAGCAGGGCACCGAAGGGCCCCATGTCTGACAGCAAAATACCCGGCGCTGAGCTTTGGCCCACACACTCGATGCCGGCCTGGTTAATGTAGGTGAGCCGCAGATCGGCATCGAATAACAGCACCGCCAGGGACAGCTCATCCAGGGACGGCGGCAAGTCTGCCAGCGGGCCGGCTGCAGGGGCTAGATCTTCTGAAGTCACAGATATAGCCCCGCCCACCGTCAGTTATTCCGGGCGCGGTTGATAACAGACTGCTGACGCATAAAAAATACTACCGGATCGGTGCGCGCCAGTACCTCACCTACAACGGTGACCACCTCGGCCTGGATAGTGTGTTCTCCCCGGTCGATATTGGTAAATTCCATAAAAAAGCCGGTCCCGGTGCCTGCCACGGCGCCGTCCAGCAGGAATCTGACCAGATGTCCTGGCTGCAGGGGCTGGCTCAAGACTGCCTGTGCGGTAAAACTACCGCCGGTGCCCCAGAAGTGCTGCTCCTGGGTGGGACTTAACAGGGCAAAATCGGTGTAGGGAACCAGGTCATCGATGGTCTCATCGCTGCTGGCGGAGCTGCTGATGCGCGATTCGTAAGGATCAGCCACGGTAATGGGTGGCAGGTCCAGGGGTTGGGCATCAGCGCTGGGGGGTTGATCGGTGTAGGTAATATTGCCGTCAGCATCTACCGACTTATAGATGGCCTGGGCCTTCGCTTCGGTGAATGCCAGCACTGCTGTGGCAACAATGGTTACAGGGATAATTGTCGCATTCAGGATTTTCATGGGGTAGCGTTCTCCACTTCAGGTACCCCTTATTGTAGCCTCAGCGGGGCGGGCCGAACGTTAAAGATCGGCCCGCCACTGAGTGACTTACAGCGAGTAGTAAAGAGCCATCTCGATGGGGTGGGTGCTCTTGCGCAGCAGCGTGACCTCTTCCATCTTCAGCGCGATGTAACCGTCGATCAGATCGTCACTGAATACCTCACCGGCCTTCAGGAACTCACGGTCGGCGTCCAGGGCGTCCAGAGCCTGATCCAGGGAATGGCAAACCGATGCAATGGACTTTTCCTCTTCCGGCGGAAGGTCGTAGAGGTCCTTGTCCATGGGCTCACCGGGGTGGATCTGGTTCTTGATCCCATCAAGGCCGGCCATCAGCATCGCGGCAAAGGTGAAATACGGGTTGCCAGCAGAATCGCCGAACCGCACTTCGATGCGTCGGGCCTTGGGGCTGGACACCCAGGGTATCCGGATCGATGCGGAGCGGTTGCGGGCGGAGTAGGCCAGCAATACCGGGGCTTCAAATCCTGGCACCAGACGCTTGTAGCTGTTGGTGGAGGAGTTGGAGAAGGCGTTGATGGCACGGGCGTGCTTAAAGATACCGCCGATGTAGTGCAGCGCCGTGTCAGAAAGCCCACCGTAGCCGTCGCCGGACATCAGGTTTTGGCCACCCTTGGCGATGGACTGGTGCACGTGCATGCCGTTGCCGTTGTCATCCACCAGCGGCTTGGGCATGAAGGTGGCGGTTTTGCCGAAGCCGTGGGCCACGTTCTGCACCACGTACTTCAGGATCATGTTTTGGTCAGCGCGGGTGGTCAGGGTGTTGAAGGCGGTGCCAATCTCACACTGTCCGGCGGTGGCCACTTCGTGGTGATGCACTTCAACCGGAACGCCCATGGCTTCCAAGGTCAGGCACATGGCGCTACGCATATCGTGCAGGGAATCCACCGGCGGCACGGGGAAGTAGCCCCCTTTAACCCCTGGGCGATGGCCCATATTGCCATCGGGGTAGGCCTTATCGGTATTCCAGGCGCCTTCCTCTGAGTCAATCAGGTAAGAGCAGCCGTGCATGTCGTTCTTCCATTTGACGTCGTCAAATACGAAGAACTCTGGCTCTGGGCCAAAGTAGGCGGTGTCAGCGATGCCGGAGGCGTTGAGATAGGCTTCGGCGCGCTTGGCGGTTGATCTGGGGCAGCGGCTGTAGCCCTGCATGGTGGCCGGTTCCAGCACGTCACAACGCAGGTTCAGGGTCAGCTCATCAGCAAAGGGATCCAGGACAGCGGTATCGGCTTCGGGCATTAAGATCATGTCCGACTCGTTAATGCCCTTCCAGCCAGCGATGGAGGAGCCATCAAACATTTTGCCTTCTTCAAATAGCTCAGCGTTGACCTGTGAGCTGGGAACGGTCACGTGCTGCTCTTTGCCCTTGGTGTCGCAAAAGCGCAGATCTACAAACGCAATGTCTTCGTCTTTGATTTTTTTCAGTACGTCTTCGCCAGCCATGACCTTTGGATTCTCCTCGTTGTGCTGTCGTGTTTGCCCGGATGGGCGGTTCAGGCAAAGAGTTAAAGCAAGGCACGTGCCAGCTGCATGGCCCGCCATTGATCGCCAGCCCAACCGGCCCCGTCATGGTTGCACCACTATAACGCACCATGGTGGTGCTATCGACAAAAAACGCACCAATTTGGGTGTTTTGTGCCCTGGCCCTGACTTACCAGGCGATCCACAGCAGAACAGCGCCGAGAATGATGCGGTAAATCACAAAGGGCACCATTCCCAGCCGATCAACCAACTTAAGGAACACCCCAATGCAGGCCCAGGCGCCGGCGGCGGAGGCGATCACCGCCAAGCCAAAATCTCCCCAGGGGGCATCAGCACCGCTGCGCAGCAGGTCCCAGGCGCTGTAAACCCCCGCAGCACCCAGGGCCGGGATGGCCATCAGGAACGCCATCTTGCTGGCAGTGCGGCGGGTCAGGCCCGCGGCCAGGCCTGCGCTGATGGTGATGCCGGAACGGGAGGTACCTGGTATCAGGGCCAGGGCCTGGGCCAGACCCATAGTCAGCATAGCCGGCGGACCAATCCGGGTGCGCTGGCGGCGACCCAGTCCATCGGCCAGCCACAGCACAATGCCAAACACCACGGAGGCGGCGCCAATGACTTCAATACGGCGCAGATGAAGACTGATCTGATCGGCAAACAGCGCGCCGCAAATCACCAGGGGCAGGGTGATAATGGCCAGCCAGAACATCAGCGCCCGACCATTCATCTCAGGAAACGCCGGCGCCGGGCCGCCGTGAAAAAATGCCAGTAGGTCCCGGCGGAAGTAGCCCATGACCGCCAGCAGGGAACCCACGTGCACCGCCACATCCATGCTCAAGCCCTGGTCGGTCCAGCCAAACAGATGGTTGGCCAGAATCAGATGGGCTGAACTGGATACCGGTAGGAACTCCGTTAAGCCCTGAACCAGGGCCAGAAGCAGTATTTGCCAGACGTCCATTGTCTCAGCGTACTCCGTGTTTTTCTGCAGTCTACGCCAGTTTGGCCAAAATCACGGCGCTGGTAACGGCTGTTCACCGTTGTAGGAAATTCGGTAAATCACCCCGGCGGTGTCGTCGGATACCAAAATTGAGCCGTCGATCCAGACCAGCACATCAACGGGTCGACCCCAGACACTTTGATCGCTATCGTCCAGCCAGCCGCTGGCAAACACTTGGTAGTCGGTGACCTGATTGCCGTTGAGCCGCGCCATGGTCAATCGATAGCCACTTTTCTTGCTGCGATTCCAGGAGCCATGCTCTGCCATCAGAATCTGCTGGTGGTAGTCGGCGGGAAATTGCTGGCCGGTGTAAAAGCTGATGCCCAGGGGGGCAACGTGGGCGCCCAGACGGGCAGCCGGCGGACGGAACTCGGAACAAGCGGCCTGGCTGCCAAATTCCGGGTCTGGGACATCTCCTGCGTGGCAATAGGGAAAGCCAAAGTGTTGCCCTGGGCCGGACAGGTGGTTGAGCTCGCAGGCCGGTAGGTCATCACCCATCATGTCCCGGCCGTTATCGGTGAACCACAGATCGCCGGTTTCTGGGTGCCAGTCAAAGCCGACGCTGTTGCGCACGCCGCTGGCCACGGTTTCAAGGTTGCTGCCATCAGGATCCATCCGGGTGATGGTGGCGTAACCGTCCTCAAGACACACATTGCAGGGCGCGCCCACCGGCACATACAGCTTGCCGTCGGGGCCAAATCCCAGGTACTTCCAGCCATGGTGGGTTTCACTGGGAAACTGATCGGTCACCACCACCGGCGCCGGCGGATTGTCCAGCCGGGATTCAATCTCATCCAATCGGTAGATGGTGCTGACGGCGCCGATAAACAGCGAGCCTTGATGAAAGGCAATGCCGCTGGGCATGTTCAGGTCCTTGGCCACCACGTAGACCTGGTCGGCTTTGTGGTCACCATCGCGGTCCACCACCCCATAGACCTTGCCGGCTTTGCGTGAGCCCACAAATACAGTGCCAGCGTCGCCGGTGGCCATGGCCCGGGCATTGGGCACCTGGTCGGCGAACAGCTCAATGGAAAAGCCTTCGGGCAGCTCAATGCGGTCCAGGGGCAGAGTTGCGCTGAGGGCCGGGGCGGTCAGCAACACGCCGGCAAAGATCAGGGTTTTTAGCCAGGCAGTCATGGCATTTGGTGTCCTGTAATGGTGGGTAGCTTGGCCTATGGGTTAGCGGGCCAGCTGATCGGCCAATTGATCGGC
>CAYGPO010000070.1:16216-25188 GCA_964351665.1 uncultured Gammaproteobacteria bacterium
TGATCGGCCAATTGATCGGCAAGCTGGCTGAGGCCGGGGGTGAGCAGGGCCAGATTACCCGCATAGTTTTTATAGTGTCCGTTGGGCAGGTGGCCGGCGTTGAAAGCGGCCGCTGCTGGCAACACCACACCGTTGAGGGTTACGCGGTAGTGATCAATCAGACCCGCCAGGGCGGCAGCCAGACGCTGCTGGCCAGAGTCGCTGTCATCAAACAGTCCAGCCACATCCACCGGGTATACCGTCAGGCCCTGGGTATCGAACAGGCGGCGATGGAAGTTCTCGATGGTGTCAGCGCTGATCAGCCCCTGGCGCCACCCCAGGGTGCGGGCATGGAGCAGCAGATCACCCGGGTGTCGCACCGCCACCAGCACGGTGCTGCCGGGCAGGTAGGCCGCCAGCGCCGCTGGCTTAAACTGATTTAGCGGCACGTAGTCCAGGGCCAGGACCCGGCCCAGGGTATGACGACGCTGACGCTCCGCGGCGTTCCAGTAGGCCCGGCGTTCCAGCCGGTGGTGCTCCTCGGAGCTGCGTTTGCCCCGTCGCCCCGGGGCGCTTGAATCAAGAAAATCCCGGCGCTGGCCAGGCTCAGTGAGTCGATCACTGAGCACGTCAATATCGTCTCCCTGATTGAGGATTTGCGCTAACAGCTCCACACCGCTGCCCGGCAGGCCGGTCATGATCACCGGCGACTCGCGACCATCATCAATGGCGCTGGGAATCTCCGGGGGGATTTCGGCTGGGGCCAGACTCAGCGCTTGCACGGCTAGCTCCCGGGTGACCGACTGGAAGGCCTGGGCCGCGCCGGCGTAATCGCCGCGCAAATCCAGTGCCCTGGCCGCCAGTTCCCGGGCTACAGCGCCGTCTCGGTCGCTGGCAAGGTTGGAGGTGAAGTGCTCCAGGGCGGCGCTGGCGCTGTCGGCTTGACCCAGCTGGATGGCCAAGTCGGCGGCAGCCAGGGCCAGGGGATTGCGCTGGGCGGGATCGGCGGAAGTCTGGCCTAACCAGTTCTGCGCCGTGGCCAAAGCCCCAGCTTCATCATTCATGGACTGCTGCAAACGGGCCAGGGCCAGGGCACCGTCAGCATTATCCGGCGACTGGCTGAGCAGGGTTTTCAGTTCCGCCAGCACCGCTGCACCGTCGCCGGCCTGGGCCCTGACCTGCAGGGCTTTGACCTGATTGCCTGCGGCCTTAAAACATTGCTCAGCCTGGGCCAACTCGCTATTTGCCCACAGCGCGTCACCAAGCCCTTCTATGGTTTGCCCATGGCCGGGACGAAGCAGCAAGGATTGTTTGAAATGTTCCACCGCGTCGTGCCAGTGCTCAAGAGCCAGGGCTGCGCGACCGGCCGCCGCCCGCAGCAGGGCATCATCGGGGGTTTCAGCCAGCGCCTCATGCAGCAACCCTCGGGCCTCACTGGGCCGCTGCTGGGCCACCAGGGTATCGGCCAGACCCGCCAACCAGGCCGGTACTCCTGAGCGTTCGTTAAGGCAGGTGCGAAAAGCCTGTTCAGCAATGGTATAGGCCCCCTGAGCCAACAGGGCTTCGGCCAGGGTCGCTCTGGCCGGCAGGCTGGCGGGCTCAAGGGCCAGGGCCTTCTGGGCGTGGCTGACCGCATCTTCCACCCGGCCCAGGGCCAGCATGGTCTGGCCCAGATTGGCGTACACCTGGGGCGAATCCGGGTCCACCCGCAGCGCTGTGATCAGGGTTTTTTCCGCCAGCTCCGGTTCACCCATCCTGAGCTGCAGATAGCCCAGGGTATTGTGGCCCTGGCTGAGGTTGGGGTTGAGGGTCAGGGCCTGCTCAAAGTTGGCCCGGGCTGCAGGAATGTCGCCCTGGGCAAAACGGATGCCGCCCAGGGTCGCGTGATAATGGGCCGCCTCTGGCTTCAGCGCCAAAGCCTGTTCTGCCAGATCCAAAGCTAGCCTGAGGTCGCCGGCGTCCTGTCGGATCAGGGCCAGAAAATGCAGCGCCTCAGCATGCTCTGGCTGCTCAGCCAATACACTCCGATAGGCCCGCTCTGCGCCTTCCAGATCCCCTGATTGGTGCAGCTCAATGGCGCTTTCAATACTCTGGCTGCTGCCTTGATCAACGCCGTTTTCAGTCATGATGGTGTGGTTTCCTGATAGGCGGCTTCCGGGTTTCGGTCAGGGTGCGCCGCTTGATTACCGGTGACCCGGTCAAAATGTTGAACCAGAAATTCTACGGCCCAGCTCTTTAGTCGCCAGGAGTGAATAAAGCCGCAGTGGCCACCGTGAGGATAGCGAATAATATCAGCACAGGGGGGCAGCTTAAGATGATCAAAATCCGCTACCGGGATCACCGGGTCATCTTCAGCGGTGAGCAGGGTGCAGGGCACCTGCAGGGTTGCCAGGCGATCCTCCGCAATGGAGTAACCTTCCAGGTACGGCGGTGCGCCGTCGAATTCGGTATAGCGGCTGACCAGCCGATCTGTCACCTCGTACATATCGCCATTGAGCATGTCATCGTCGATGTCATGCTCAGGAAACAGCGCCTGCTTGCGGCGTAGTGATTTGCGCCACTTACGCATGAAGTAATACTCATAAAACCACGGCGCTTTTTGGATCGCACGCAGTCCGCTGGCGGGACTGATCAGCGGGCTGACCGCAGCCACATGGAACAACTCTATGCCCGCCTCCGGCGCTCGCAGGGCCACCCTCAGGGCAAAATTACCGCCCAGAGAGTAGCCCGCCAACAGCAGCGGGCGAATGGGACTGAGGCGCTGGATTTCCTGAACCGCTTCAACCACTTCATCAATTCTGCAGGAATGGAAAATCCCGGAATTGAGATGGTGGGTATCGCCATGATCGCGAAAGTTGAGCCGGAACACCGCGTAGCCGGCGTGCCACAGCGCAAATGCGGTTTCCACCAGGTAGGTGGACTCGGCACTGCCTTCCCAGCCGTGAAACAGCACGATCAGGCCCTTGGGCTTAGCGCCCCCCTCGGGCTGGGGGGTAAACAGGCCAGCCAGCCGCACGCCGCTGGCGGTTTCAAGAATATGCCGTTCACTGGCTTTGCGAAGGGCCTGCAGCGGCTTGCCCATGCGCAGCCGACGCATGCCGGAGCTGGCCATGATGGACTGCAGATGGGCATTGGACAGCCCGGTGGCCGGCTTAAATGGCTCCATCTTGTTCTATCACTTGAGCCACCGTCTGCTGGGCCCATCGAGCCAGTGCTGTGCGCCCGGCATCCGGCGATCGGCTGTCAAGAAAGTGAATTCTGGCAATGGTGGGAGGCTGTCCCAGCATTCGCAGCAGGGACGCACCAAAACTCTCGCCAGCCTTAAAGGGAATATCGGCGGCGTACTGACCGTCACGCAAGAACTCGATGGCCACGGCCTGGATCGGGGTGGCGGTTTCCACCGCCGCCTGCAGCAGGCGACCGTGAAACGGCAGCACCGGGCGGCCAGGGCCGGTTCGGCCCTCGGGGAAAATTGCAATGGAACGTCCGGCGCGGAGTTTTTCCGCCAGCGCCTCGGTGACCCGCTCTTGGGAACTGCGTTGTCCACGCTGGTGAAAAACGCTGCCGCCAATCTTGGACATAAAGCCCACCAGAGGCCATCGGGCTATCTCCGCCTTGGCCACAAAGCCCGCCGCCATTTGGCTGTGAATTAGCTCAATGTCGGCCCAGGAAACATGGTTAGCCAGCAGCACAACCGGGTGGGGCTGAGGGCGACCTTTGACCTCAATATTGAATCCGAATATGCGCAGCATGGTGCCCGACCACCAACCCGTGGCGGCCTCGGACCAGCGCCGCCTGTAGCCTTCCGCGGCATGACCCTGGGCCACGATCAGCAGGGTAAATGGCAGCGCCAGCAAGACATGGACTGCCAGCAGCGGAACCCGCAGGACCAGTCGCAGCGGCGCCCACGGGTTAGCGGGCGCTTGGCTGATATGGATGTTTTGCTGTGGGTTTTTCATCAAAGCGTGGCTTGGAGGGTTTCAGTTTACGCGTCTAACAGTTGGGTTTGTTCCATCAGGGCCAGTATATGGTCGTCCCAGTAGCGACCCTCGGCAAACCAGGGAAACAGCCGGGGAAACGCCGGGTCTTCCCAGCGCCGGGCAATCCAGGCCGCGTACTCTACCATGCGCTGAGAGCGTAGCGCCTCCACCAGCTTAAGCTGGGACCAGGGAAATTCGTTGAACTGCTCATAACCCTCCAGCAGCCGGTCCAGCTGGCGCTGACGGGTTTGTTCGTCGCTATCGAGCAACATCCAAAAATCCTGCACCACCGGGCCAACCTGGCAATCGTCCAAATCCACCAGATGGGGTCCCCGGTCGGTCCACAGCACGTTTCCCCGGTGGCAGTCACCGTGGATGGACTGCACCGCACAGGGCACCTGCTCAAGCTTGCGCTGCAGCCCCTGCAGTAATACTTCGGTGGCGGCCTCATAGCGACTGGCCGTCTCCATCGGAAGCTGCTCACACTGAGCCACAAAGGCCACCGCCTGGCGGGTGCGATCAAGATCCAGCAGCTGCTGGCGATGTTGAAACGGGAAGGCCTGGGCGGCGGCGTGCATGCGGCCCATAAAGCGGCCCATCCACTGCAGGTTTTCGTCACTCTCCAGCAGCGGTTCGCGACCGCCCTGACGGGGAAACACGGCAAACCGGTAGTCCTGCCAGTTCAGCAGGGTCTCGCCGCTGACCCGCTGGGGCGGCACTACCGGCAGCTCCAGATCGGCCAGATACCAGGAAAACCGGTGTTCTTCCTCAATGGCTTCGGTGCTCCAACGACCGGGGCGGTAGAACTTCACCACCACCGGCAATTGATCCTCTATGCCTACCTGATAAACACGATTTTCGTAGCTGTTAAGAGCCAGCAGCCGGCCGTCCACCGGCAGACCGGTGCTTGCCACGGCGTCAAGCACCTGCTCCGGACCGAGTCCTGCATAGGGAGGTGTTTGGTTCACCGCTGCTCAACAATCGCTACGGTCAGGCGCGATACGCAGACCGCCCGGCTCTGATCGTCTTCAATCCGTATTGACCATACCTGAGAGCGCCGCCCCAGATGATCTGGCCTTGCAATGCCGTGGACTCGACCCTGCTTAACGCCGCGCAAATGGTTAGCGTTGATCTCCTGACCCAGCACCAGAAAGCGGCTTCGGTCCACCACCAGGGATGCGGCCACCGAGCCCAGGGTCTCTGCCAGCACGCAGGACGCACCACCATGCAAAAGACCATAGGGCTGGTGGGTTCTTTCGTTGACCGCCATGGACCCACGCAACCAGTCCGGACCAATCTCATCAACCCGGATGTCCAGATAGCCAGGCATACAGTGGCTCATGTCCAGACTCGGGTCCCCCGGCTGCACGCTGCGGTGCCAGATTTCTTCCCTGGTCGGGGTGGACTGGGTCACAAACCAGCCCTGGCATAGGCGATTTCCGAGACCTCGTTCCACTGCCTGGCCTTTTCGCCAAAGGCCAGGTATGAATCCAGCACCCGTCGAAACTGTGGATCACCCGCCGCCAGCTCTTCTACCACCTGCACCGACAGCTCCCGCAGGTACTTAAGCACCGGATCAGGAAAGCGGCGCAGTTCCACCTCGGGGTTTTTCTTCAGTTCAACCAGCGCTATTGAGTTCTGGGCGGTGAATTCGGCGGCCATGGAGTCGTTGACCGAACGACAGGCATGGCGAACGATGGCCTGCAGATCCGCGGGCAGGGCGTTGAAGGCGGTCTTATTGACCATGCACTCAAGGGTGGTACCCGGCTCATGCCAACCCGGGTAATAGTAATATCGAGCCGCCTGATACAGACCAAAGGCCCTGTCGTTGTAGGGGCCCACCCATTCGGTGGCGTCGATGGTGCCGGCTTCAAGGGCGGTGAAAATTTCCGCCCCCGGCAGAGTGACCGGGGTTCCGCCGGCGCGTTTTAGCACCTCTGCGCCCAGCCCAGGCATGCGCATTTTCAGGCCCTTAAGATCGTCAATTTTGTCGATGGTTTTGTTGAACCAACCGCCCATCTGGACCCCGCTGTTGCCGGCGGGGAAGGGCACCAGATTGAACCCGTCATAGATTTCGGTCCACAGTTCAAGGCCGCCGCCCTGGTATAACCAACCGTTCATGGCCTGGCTATTGAGACCAAAGGGGATGGCGGAGAAAAACTGCAGGGCGGCGGATTTACCCTTCCAGTAATAGGCCCCGCTGTGGCCCAGCTCAGCGGTGCCGCTGCTGACCGCATCAAACACCTCAAAGGCCGGCACCAGGTCGCCGGCGCCATACACCTTTACGTTCAATCGCCCGCCGCTCATCGCGGTAATGGCAGCTGCCAGGTCCGCTGCGCCGCTGCCAAGGCCCGGAAAATTCTGCGGCCAGGAGGTGACCATTTTCCAATTGCGCACCGGCTCATCGCCGGCGGCGGTAGGCGCGCAGTCAGAGGGGGCGCAGCCGGTGACCACCGCCGCGCCTGCCGCCAGCGCGCCGGATTGGCGTAAAAAGGTTCTTCGTTCCATGGTGGCCGGTTCTTCTCGGTCTTTGCTAAGGGCTCATAGTACCGCGCTGACGCCTGTCTAGGAGTCTGCGCCGTAGAAACTTTTGAAGGCGAAACCGGTCAGCAGGGGCTAAGCTGGCAACATGAGACAATTTCTTACATGCAGTCGGGAGTCAGGCCGACGATTTAGCCGGGCCTTATTGCTAAACTACCGTTGGGATTGCTGTCTAACGGGCCACCACTGACCCAGGCAGCGTGTTGAAAAAGTCTCAGCCTAAGTGCGAGACAAGGCGAAAATCGCGGAAAAAGCGACCTGTACAGACAAGTACATGAGCATTTTGCAGGGGTTTTCAACGCCGGATTATGCCGGCTGAGGGTTTTTCAACACGCTGCTGGCACGGCAACAGGAGTAAGGGACATGTCAAAAGAATATTTTGGTCAATACAAAGTCGAGTCCGAACTGGGCCGCGGCGGTATGGGTGTGGTTTACAAAGCCCACGACGAAGCCCTGAGCCGACACGTAGCGATTAAAGTACTGTCAGAACAGCTGGCCACCGACGATAGCGTGGTAGAGCGGTTTAAGCGCGAAGCCAAGTCCATGGCAGCGCTTAACGACGCCAGTATTATTCAGATCTATTTCATCGGCGAAGACCAGGGTCAGCCCTACTTTGTGATGGAGTACGTTGAAGGCGAATCCCTTAGCGAACGGCTTAAGCGCAGCGGCCGCATCCCAATCAATGAATCTCTGGACATTCTGAAACAGGCCTGTCGCGGCCTCGCCATAGCTCACGATCGGGGAGTGGTGCACCGGGATATCAAACCCGGCAACCTGATGCTGGGCAAAAACGGCTCGGTCAAGCTGGCGGACTTTGGCATCGCCATGGTCCAGGACCTGTCCAAGCGACTGACCAATACCGGGGAGTTTGTGGGAACCCCGGGCTACCTGTCTCCCGAAGTATGCATTGGCCAACCGGTGGACCAACGGTCCGATATATTTGCCTTAGGCATTGTGCTGTATGAAATGCTCACCGGCGATATTCCCTTCACTGAGGCCAGTCCCCTGGGCATGATGCTGGAGGTGGTTAAGGCAGAAATCCCAGACGTTCGCTCGGTAAATGCCGAGGTTGACGAACGCACCTGTCAGATCCTTGCCCGGATGATCGCCAAAGATCCAGACCAACGCTATCCCGATTGCCACGAGCTACTGGCGGACTTAAATGGCAGCGGCCCGGTGCAGGCACCCGCGCCAGTGGCCGGCCCCGGCGCTGCGCCCGGGGCCTTCCATCAAGCGAGAACCACCGCCCTCAGCCAGCTGGAAGGATTGCCAGAATTGGGCAGCGGTTCGGTGGAGGCTACTCGGGTTTCTGGACCAGGCGCCAAGCTGCCGCCGAAGCCAGCGCCCCTGCCCACCGATAACGAGGTCACGGGTCAGCGGGATGCGTCGTCCGGCCCTCGCTGGCTACCCGCGGCCATTGCCGCGCTGTTACTGTTGGGGGTCGCCGGTGGTGGGGTTTTTGTCTTTCAGGACCAGCTGCTGGGTGACAGCTCGCCGGAGGGCTCGGTGATGAATCGGGCTCAAACCCTGGAATCTGATCAACCTGCGCCAATTACCAGCAAGCCCACGGATCGAGCGGGGACCGAAGAGTCACTAGCTGGCGCTGGCGATGTTGGCGACCCGCTAGGCATCAGTGGCGAAGACCTGGAACAGGCGCTGCTGGATGCCTCCGGCGAGCAAACCAATGATGACAACCGGTTGGCGGCGGCGGAGTTCTCGATTCAATCGGATCCGGCCTTAACCCAGACATCATCGCCGCAGCCAGAGACCGGCGCCGCTGCAGGGCGCGCCGTCGAAGTGCAGCCCGAGCTGCAGCAAGCCAGCGCTAAGACTTCTGGTGCCGGTGGCAACAACTCGCCGGAAGTCGCCTCCTCAGCGATTCGAACCTTGACGGCCGATGATCTGCAGCAAACCAGGGTGCCGCCGGCCAGCACCAACCCGGTAAACCAATCTCAGCTAAGTCAACCGGTGGTTGAACAGCAAAAAGCCCCCCTGCAGGTGGCATCCATACCCAGCAAACCCATGGCACCGCGGATGGTGGTGATCGCGGTGGGAGATCGAGCCCTGGCGGGTCCGGTGGAGCAGATGTTGGAAAATGCCTTGCTGGATCGGGATCTGGACGTGCTTGATGAAGCCTTTCTGCCGGACCTCAGTCGCTACGCCAACGACAACGGCGTGGATCTGCCCGGCTTAAGCGGCGTCATTCAGGCCGGCGGCGCTGATGTGCTGGTACTGGCAGAAATTGACTACATCGGTGAGACTCAGCTGAACTACTACGGTCAGTCCAGCACCTTGTTTTCGGCCAACGTTAAGATTCGCAACATCTCCCTGAAAGATCGGCGGCCGGTGGGTCGCGGCTGGACCCGCAAGGTTGATTTCACCTCCCTGAACGCCGGGGAAAAGGCCGAGGAAGAAGTGGGGCCCATCGTCGACGACGTGGCTGATGCGCTGGTCAGCTACAGCAAACGCTAG
>CAYGPO010000071.1:0-17188 GCA_964351665.1 uncultured Gammaproteobacteria bacterium
GCCCGGCACTACGCCAGCGGCGACCTGTTCCTTTTTCCCAGCCTGACCGAGACCTTCGGCAACGTGGTATTGGAAGCCCTGGCCAGCGGGCTGCCGGTGGTCGCCTATGACTATGCCGCAGCCCGTCAATACCTGCGCAGCGGCCATAATGGCTATTTGGTGTCCTGCAACGATGAATTCGGGTTTGTCCGTAGCGCCGTGGTGCTTAGCGGCCTGGTCAGAGACCTGCCAGATCTGCACTTCAATGCCAGGCGCTGTGTGGCGGGGCTCGATCCAGCCAGTGTGGCAGAGACATTGGTGGGATTGTTCAGCGGCTTCAACAAGGCCTTAGCCGCATGAATAGCCGCACCAGCCTTGTTCAACATGACCACGACATCAGCCTCAGACTCAACCAGCTGGGGCGCACGGCATCAATCCGCCGGATTTTAGTGTGGGTCAGCCGCCTGGGCGACGGACCGATCTGGTACCTGTTGGTCCTTGGCCTGCCGCTGTTCCTGGGTTCTGCCTATTTAAGTGTGTCTTTGTGTCTCAGCCTGTCGACACTGAGCGGCATCTGGGTCTACAAACGAATCAAAGCCCACTATCGGCGACCACGCCCCTACCAGCGAGACCCGCTTTTCCATGCCCATGCAGTAGCACTTGATGAATACAGCTTTCCCTCGGGCCACACCCTGCACGCCACATCGTGCAGCCTAATCCTGATCGCTACGGTTCCAACCCTGGGTCTGTGCTTCCTGCCCTTCGCCCTGGCCACCGCCGTGTCTCGGATCGTATTGGGAATGCACTATGTTTCCGACGTCGTTGCCGGCGCCATCGTCGGTCTGCTTACCGGCGCGGTGTGGCTGACCGCGGCGAGAATTACGGGCATTATTGTCGGACCTTAGCTCCACCCCAAAGAGGCTCAGTTATGCAGGACCTGCCATTGACGCTCTTTCTCTGTACCGGCAACGCCTGCCGCTCTCAAATGGCTGAGGGTTGGGCCAGGCATCTGTTTCCCGAAGGCGTTTTCCTATCTGCCGGCATCAAAAAACATGGCCTTAACCCCCACGCCGTGGCGGTAATGGCTGAAAGAGGGGTGGACATTGCCTACCACTGGAGCAAGACCCTGGAGGAGCTGCCGGAGCTTGAGCGAATTGAACTGGTGATCACGGTATGTGACAGCGCCCGGGGCAGCTGCCCTGTGTTTCCGGGCCCAGCGCGGGTCATCCACAGAGGGTTTGATGATCCTCCGGCTTTGGCAGCAAAGCTGGATGATCCCCAACAGCAGCTTAATGCCTACCGCCGGGTTCGAGACCAGATAGGCCAGTTCATCAGGGAAGAATGGTTAGCGCTGACCGAGGTGTGAAAAATCTCATAATGCCGGGTGTCCTGTCTGATGAGTCAGATAGGATCTGGAGGGCAGTGTGTCGCAGTCGGTGTCTCGCCGTCAGTCTCAGGTAATAGCGTAGATACCCGTGCTGCGCTCCAGCTGTTCCTTAACTTCCTGGGCGTCAATGCATAAATTTGCAATCGGCCTGGCCTCCAGCCGAGCAAAACCAATGGGTTCACCGGTGATTTCACAATAGCCGTAGGACCCGTCCTTGATGCGGTCCAGGGCCTGATCAATCTTGCGGATCAGTTTGCGATACCGATCCCGGGTCCGCAGCTCGAACTGCTGGGCCTCCAGACGCACCGACTCATCGGCCAAATCGCCAATCTCGGGCTGATCATGGCGCAGTTGCTCAATGGTGTCCCGGGACGCGTCCAATAGCTCCTGGCGCCACTGCAACAGCCGATGACGGAAGTACTGCAACTGATCGTGGCCCATATAGGGCGCCGAGGTGAGGTGTTCCCTGGTCAATTGGGTGTTCATCGTGCTATCCATCTTTTAGGCCGCGTTGGGCAGCGGAGTATCCAGCCACCAGTGCGGTGGCAATGTCGCCAAACGCTGGCAGCTATCAGCGCAGTGCCACAGCTCAAAACCGCCCTGCTCAAGCTCGCAAAGGGTCGTGCAGTGTTCAACCCAATCCCCATCGTTCATATAAACCACCCCTCCTTCGCAGCGGATGTTGGCAAAGTGGATGTGGCCGCAGATGTAGCCATCCACCAGAAGCCGCTGGGATTCGCGCAAGGCTCTGTCTTCAAAGCTCTGGATGTAGGCCATGGCTTTACTCAGGCGGCGTTTCACGGTCACCGACCAAGGCCTGTAGTCCATGGACAAGCGCTGACGGGCGGCGTTGTACCAGGTATTGATCCGGCAGCTGAACTCGTAGAGTGTCTCACCGACACTTTCCAACCAGCGCTTGCCCTCGCCGGTTTGATCAAGCTCGTCGCCGTGGCGAACCCGGTAGCGCGCGCCGTCTATGGCCAGATAGTCCAATTCGTGCTTAATCTCTAAATTTCGCCAACCACCGCCGCAGAAAGCGCGACACTCAGCGTCATGGTTACCAGGGACGTACACGACTCGGGTACCGCTTTGGGCCAGCTGCAGCAGTTTCTCGATTACAGCGGTGTGGCTGGGATGCCAAAACCCTCGGTTCTGAATCGCCTTGAGATCGACGATATCGCCAACCAGATAGATCTCTCTGGCAGACGTGGAGCTGAGCAGATTCAGCAGATGCCCTGCCTGACAGTTAGGTGTACCCAGGTGAACATCAGAAATAAATAGCGATTTGACCTGTTTGTGCATGTCCCCTTGCCCTCAACCAGCGGTAGTCCTTTGGGCATAAAACGGCGCCCTGAAGCCATGATTTTGGCCGGGAATTGTTACACCGCGGCGAAGCTTCGGTGTCAGTTTCCTTTCAAAAAAAAAGGGCGCCCAAAGGCGCCCTTTCAGGGACTACTGTGACCTGGGCCTTAGAGGCTGTCGTCCGGATCAACGTTGGTCCACTCACCGGTGGTCCAGTCTTCGCTGGAGTCGGCGCCGGGGACAAACGCGCCGGCGTAGTCGACTTTGTCGAAGAAGTCGTCATAGATGGCCGGATCGATGGCGCCGATACCGGCAGCCGGTGAGTTGGCGGCAGGGATCAGCGGGTTGTTAGAGGCTCCACCAATGCGGCCGCCAGCGGCGAAGCCGGTCAGCAGCGGGTCAGCGGTGGTGTTATTGGCGCCGCCGTTGAACAGCGCAGATTCCAGCAGATCGGAATCGTCATCCCGGAACAAATTACCGGAACAAGCCAACACGGTGTTGGTGATCAGGCCATTGTTGGGATCAGCGATGATGTCAGCGTTTGACTGGGGACCATCAATTCGCAGGCAGTCCGATGGAGCAAGCTCCCCGGCACCACTGGCCACCAGCACGTTGGTGATGTTAAACAGCGTGCCGCGACGTATTCGCAGAGCCTGCTGAGGCCCATCTACAATACCCGCCTCATAAAAGATGGTGACGTTGGCAAACTGCGGGAAAGTGCGGGGCGTTGCCGCCTCGTTGCCTTCCTGGCCGTCCCACTCAAACCCCCGCGCATCCTTCAGAGCGGATTCGGTCATGTGAGCAACGCCGAACTGAAGTTTAGGCTGGGCGCCCTGAGTCATGTCAAAACTGTCGTCGTCCACCGCCGTGATCAGAGCGTACTTAACGTTGCCAGCCCCGCCAAACCACTCGATGCCGTCGTCACCGTTGCGGTGAACGTGGATGTGGTCGATGACCGTGCCGTTGCCGATGGAATAGAGAGACAGGCCGTTGAGCTCTGACAGAGCAGAGACTTCGGTTCCGGCGTACTCAATGCGCACATAGCGCAGCTCGCCGCTGGAGTCGTTGTTGTCTGCGCCGCCGTAGTTGTTGATCTGCAGTTCGTCCAGGCAGCTGGTAGCCGGATCGCAGTCGTTAGGAATACCACGACCAGCAATGATCACACCACCCCACTGACCGGCGGTTAGATCACCTGAGGTCAAGTGGCGCTTTGAGGTAAATACAATGGGTGACTCAGGGCCACCCACAGCCTTGATCCGATTGCCACGACTGATAGAGAAAAATGCCCCAGCGTCCTGAGCACCCGCGGACAGGTTCTCGCCAACGATTACCGTACCTGGTTCAATGGTCAGCACAGCGGGAGTGCCGCCGCTAACGCCCAGATCGTCGCCAAAGCGAAAACCGTTCAGGCCAATGACCCAATGCAGATCATTGGTCAGGGTCTGAGAGGTGTTGAGGGTGCTGGGCAGCACACAGGCACCAGGGATGTCAGCATCAGCTCCGGCGGAAAACGCTGGGCAGTTAGCTGCGCCAAAGGTGTCGGTCCAGGGGCAAGCCGGATCATCAACCAGGGAGGTAAAGTTGATGGTGCCGTTGCCGCCGCTGCTCAAGGTGTAGGACACGTCCATGGAACCACAGCTGTTAAAGATAAAATCCGCTGACCCCACCACCGTATTGGCCACATTACCTGCGGAGTTAAAAGTGCCGCCGGTGTTGGTGAACAAATCCAGACCGGCGTAAACGTTCTGGCCGGTAACGGTTGTGGTGTTGGCAGTTACCCAGGTGGCATTGCCCGAGTCGTCGTTGGCGAAGAAAGCAAAGAAAAACTGTCGACCGCCAGCCGGCAGCTCCAGAATACTTAAGGTTGCGCCGGTTCCCAGGTTTCCGTTGGGAATCCAGGTTGACGGCATAACTTTGGTGACCGTCAGCGCGCTTGCAGCCCCGGTCAGAACCAAAGCGGCTGCGCCTACAAGCGCAGACACGATACGTAGGTTGCGATGAAACATTCGTTTTCTCCTAAGAGCGAGGATGAAGTGATTTACAGTGAGTTAAGTTGATTCAGCGCGCTCACGATATGTCCGTATTGTTACAGTGAGTTGAGGGAAACATGACAGATATATGACAGGACTTTTGGGGCTGAACATCAGCCAAATCCGATGAGTTCCCCTGTGCACCCGGCGCAAACTCCAAGTGAGAATCCACCGTTGATTGCCTAAAATCGCCAGTCAAAGCCGATACTAAACTCCCGCCCCCGCTTGAAGGTTCGAGTAAACCGATCACCCTGGGAAAATATTACCCGGTCGTCCAACAGGTTCCTGGCTTTCAAGCCCATTTTTAGGGCCCCATCGAAAAACGTTTGGCTGTAGACAAAATCCACGGTATGGGTGGGTTGTTCAAAGATATCCGGCACGCCCTGGGCGCCGACGAAACTGATCCGCTCGCCGAAGACGTTGTACAGCAGGGTGGCTTTGATACCCCGCGGCTCGTTATCATAACCAAACTGCAGGTTCAAAACGTAGGGCGATTGACCCTGCAGGGCTCGCTGCGTATTGGTCAACTGGCCAGCCTGTTCCGGGGTGATTTCAACCGCTGAGTCGATATAGCTGTAGTTGCCGGCAATGTAGACCTGCTCCAGCCAGCCTTTATCCCACCACCGCTGCAGTGGATCCAGAGTGCGATAAAACTCAATTTCAACGCCATTAAGCTCAGCCGACTGGACGTTTCCAACGGTGGTACTTTGAGCTGACCCCCCCTGAAATATCAGCTCGATAGGGTTCAACAGTTCTTTTCTGAACAACGCGACAGAGATGTTGTTGATACTGTCAAAGTAACGTTCCCAGCGCAGGTCATAGTTTTTGATGTCCGTTGGAATGAGATCGGGGTTACCAATGATATTGATATCCAACTCCGGGTCGGTGTACAGCGACGTAGAGGCTTCTCGAAATTCCGGCCGGGTAGTGGTCTCGCTGTAGCTGAACCTGATTTGGGTATCATCACTGAAGTTATAAGTGGTGTTGACGGCGGGATAATACTCATCGGTATTGACCAGGGACTCCACCGGCGCAGAGGTATCAAACCTGTCCACGGTGACCACAGACTGATCGAATTTCTCGTGCCTTACCCCTACGTAAACCCTGAGTTTATTCCTAAGGTCTGCGTCGATCCCAAAATATTGGGCATCAATGGTTTGGTTGGCGAAATAGGTATCGGTGCTCAGGGTTCTTTCGACCAGGGTAAAGCTGCCGTCGGGAAAGATGTTTTCCGGAGCAAAGATGGCTTCAGGCTGCTGTCTTCTTAGGTCGGAATCGTTACAGTCCCTGGCTCTGCACTGATACCTGAAGCGACGGATGAAAGAGTTACGTGACTTCTCCACCTCGTTAATCCCGGTGCTGAAAGCTACGGAATAGTTGTCCCATTGCAGGGGCAGCCTCAGATCCAGGGCGATGTTCTCGGCCTGGTCTGCCAGATCTGAAAAGACCCGTTGATTGCCGGTAGCACTGGTGTCAAAGCGCAGATCGTTCTCTCCGAACAGCGTATAGGAGTATTGCCGCGCGTCCGGCGCCCGGCGGATGGTGTCCGCATCGGAGTACAGCCACTTAAACTCAAGATCTGACAGCTTGGGAAACCGATGTTGCCCGTTTAGCTGCAGCGCGTTGAGCTGACGCTGCTCAAACTCCAGCAGGGTTTGTTCAATGGTATTGCCTTCGATTTCCAGCCCGCTAGTGATGCGAGTTTCATCCTCAGAATCTCGCAGCCGCATGAGGGAAATATCCACCTTGTGGGTGTCCTTCCACTCAAAACCGCCGGCCACAAAGTTGGTCACGTTAATGAATCGGCGGGTGAGCTCTACGTCAAACTCCGTGGCAGGGGTAAGGCGAATTTCCCCGTCGACGACAAAACCGAAGAAACTGTCTCGGGTTTCAGTTCGGTTCCGCCAGTCCTGATCGTAGGCGTACACCGCAACGCCGCCGATGGAAAAATCATCCCAATCGCCGCGCCAGCCTCCGGACACCGTCATGGCGTAGTCCGGGGAAAGATCCGGGGTAGAGGTGTTGTAGATATTGGGTAACTGCTGGCCGGTGGTTTCCAGAATCTCAAAATCCGAGCCGGGGAACGCTCTGGTGCCATCGTCCCGACCGAGAAAATCATCATCGCCGCCTCGGTATCTAAGGCCCGGGTCCCAGGTAGACTGGTTGTGCCAGGCCGATGATACGCCGACCTTCAAAAACGATCCGGCGGGTATACCGGTGGTGCGAAGGTTAATCACCCCACCGCCAAACTCCGCCGGCATGCTGGCCTCATAGCTTTTCTGCACCAGCACGCTGGCCAAAATGTCCGCCGGGAACAAACTCAGGGGCACAACCCGACGGGTTGGATCCGGGCTGGGTATGTTGGCGCCGTTTAGCAGAGCACTGGAGTAGCGCTCGCCCAGGCCGCGTACATAGATGAAACGACCATCCACCAGGGTCAAGCCGGTCACCCGCTTCAGAGCGCCGGCGGCATCTCCATCACCGGCTCTGGAAATGGCCTCAGCTCCCAACACGTTGGCCACCCCGGAGGACGTTCTTTGTTCCTCCAGTACTGATGCCAGCGACCCCTCTACGAAGGGCTCCAGCACCACAAACTCCGGTAACTCCAACCCAGCGGGCACCAGCTCCAGTTCCAGTGGCGTGGCTTCATCACTGATAACCTCGATCCCGTCCAGAGTCAGGGTGGCATGCTCACCGTGCATGATAGAAATCGAGTAGCTGCCGGGGGGCAATTCAACATCAAAGCTGCCGTCTTCCTGGGTCCTAAGATCCAGCGGCGTGCCGCTGACAAAAATTCTGGCGCCGTCGATACCCTGTCCGGTTTCCACCGACATTATTCTTCCCACGATCCTACCCGGGTCCCCCACAGCCAGGGGCTGCTGGGAGTCACCACTGGCGGCTATGCCCTGCCCCTTGTTGGAGCTGTCCAGCACAATCCGGGACTGACGGCCGTCTGAAAAAACCGTGACCAGCAACTGGGCCGTCTCGTCGGCAATGAGGTTAAGGCCAACCGTAGCCAGCAGGTCTGAACCCCGTTGAAGAGTCAGTTCATGTTCACCAGGGGCGAGCTCAAAGAACAAGGCTCCACGACTATCGGTCTCACCCAGAGTTGCTTCGGCGCTGACAGTAATCCCTTGCTGGGGAACGCCGGCCTGAAATACGAAGACTGAAATCCTGGCGTTGTTCGACGCTTCCGGCGACGTTTCCGAAGACGATGGAAGCTGGGCATGGGCCAAGGCTGCCGCTGCCAGCGTGAAAACGATGACCTGAATCAGTTTCCTGAGCATTGGGCAGTCCTCAGGCGCAGCGCCAGGCTTCGGCCCGACAGTCGTCCATGGCCCGGCGCAGCTCCACGGCCTTGCGGAAAAGATCTGCCCGTTTCAGCAATCCAAGATGTTTTTCGGCCTGACCAAACTGGTTGGTTTTAAAATAGGCGTAGGCCAGGGCGTAACGCAGATCTTCCTCAGCCTCCAGTAAACCGGCCCGGTTCAGAGCATCTTCCATGGTAACGATGGCGCTGTAGTCTTCCAGTTCCAGCAGGATCGCAAGGCGCTGTTTCAGTTTGATGTCCTGGCGGCTGATCTGGGTATTGAGCAGCAGCGCCCGATACAGTTTGCCGGCCCGTCGATACAGCTCAGCAGCCTCGGACACCAGCTTTGGATCCGCCATGGAAGCCGTATAGAAGATCTCCGCCGCCGCCAGGGGATCGCCTCGACCCAGGTAGGTGTGGGCTTTTACCTTGGCCAGGTCAACACTTTCTGGAAACTTAAGACCACCGATTTCCAGAAATTTCAGGGCCTCGTCATACTGACCGGAACTGCGCAGCGCATTGCCGATGGCCACATAGTCTTCAGCGCTGCCCTGAGAAGCATTGAGATAGGCTTTGCCCAGCTCACCGGCTTCCTGGTACAGCCCCAGTTCAATCAGATAAAACACCTTTCGCCGGGTGAAGGAAAAATTGGCCGGGAATCGCTCCGAGGCGGAGGCCAGGACGGCCCAGGTATCGTCCTGCTCACCCAGTAGCCAATGGGCGTGAGCGCGCATGATGTAGGTGGAAGACAGCCGGGCGGCGGCTTCGCCGGCTTTGACGATGGCCTCAATGGCCTCGCGGTATTCTTCCAAGCCGTAGTGCACCTGGGCCAGATAGATGTAGATGACGTCTGGAGTTTGGCCCGTGGTCTCATCCACGAAACCTGCTTCGATAGCCTGATAGAAACTGGTTTTTGCCAGCACCGACTCACTGCGGTTAAGGTGAACCAGGCCATAAACGGCGTGGTACTTGCCTAGATCGGTATCCTCGTTGTCCAGCTCTATGTTCAGCAGGGCCTGTTCGGCCCGATCATAGTGGCCGTCCTGAACTAAAATCGACGCCAGCTCGATATAGTCCACGTCCTGATCGGCAGCCAGGGCTATAGGGCTTAGCACCAGGGCGGCACTGATTAGCATCATTCGCCACATAGGAGAATCTGTGCTCTGGGTGCGGATCAGATGGGTCTACGACAGATCAAAACGAACGCGCTGCCGGGCCCAGACCCGCACGCTTTCGCCGTTGTAGCTGGCGGGCTCAAACTTCCAGCTTTTGACCCCGGCCACGGCCACGTCCTCAAAAACTCCGCTGGGGCTGGCTTCAAGAACTTTGATCCGCTCCACATCGCCGGTGGGGCTGATCAGCACCGACAGCAGGACGTAACCTTCAATGCCCTTGGCTTTGGCCCTGGGTGGGTAAGCCATGGCGCCCTGGGCGGTGGGTCTTGGAGGATCATCTACCGAATCGTCGGTCATCACCACGTTGTCTGAGCCACCCAGCAGGTCGCCGGACAGGTCGCCCAGATCATCCGCATTGAATCCGGGCAGCCCCAGATCCAGCCCGGACAGGGAAGACAGCCCATCAATGGGGGCCGGCGCCCGACGCGGCTGAGGTTTCTTCGGCGGCTGCTTTTTCTCAACCACTTCCTTGGGCTTGGGCTTTTCTTTTTTCTGGTAGTCAATCTTTGCCGTTTTGATCTGATTTTGATCCATCGGATCGTCGGCATACTTATTGATCAGCACTACTGTGCAGAACACCAGGGACGACCCCAGCACCATGGATGCCATGGCGATTGCGTGTTTTTTAATGTTCATACTATTGGCCTCAATATCCTGTCGTCGGGCGACGAATTCAGCCTTCGCCCGCTTCTGCCACCGTGGCTACACCCACGTCTTCAGCCCCCGCCAGTCGGGCCTGGTCGACGACTTCGACCAGCCTGTTGGTGGGTACAATTTCATCTGTTACAACCAGCACCGATTTGTTGGTGCCGCCTTTCAGCAAATCCCGCAGCCGGCTTTGAATCACCCAAACCCGTATGGGCTCGCCGTTTAAATAGGTGTCGCCACCCTTGTCGATATAAATTCGCACCGCTTTGGTGGAAGCCACCGTGCTGCTGGACGCGGCGGGTCGCTCAAGATCCAGCTTCATGTCTTTGACAAAGGTGGTGCTCACCATAAAAAAGATCAGCAGGATAAAAACCATGTCGATCAATGGCGAGATGTCGATGCCTTCAGGCCCAGATTTTTTTTCGCGGTATCTCATGGATCAGGCCTTATTTGAGGTCAGCAGATCTTTGATCTGAGCCAGTTCCAGCTCCAGCCGGTTTTGCTGGCGATCCAGAAAACCCTTCACCAGCATTCCAGGGATGGCCACCGCCAAGCCCATCTGGGTGGTAAACAGCGCCTGGGAGATGCCGCCGGCGATGCCGCCGGACTGGGAGAACAGCGACATGTCACCCAGGGAGTCAAAGGTCTCGATCATGCCGCCCACGGTACCCAGCAGGCCCAGCAGCGGCGCGATGGAAATAATCGATGTGATCAGCGCGCTGTATCGCTGTAGATCCTGTTCAAAGGGCGCAAAAGCGACGTCCAGATAGGGACGGGCTCCATCGGGGTGATTGCTGGGATGGCGATCCAGCACCTCGGTACCGATCAGCACCGCCCGGTCAATTAAGCCCCTGGCTTTGGCCTTGGTGAATTTCCCGCCCCGGGTGCGTTCAAGCAGCACACGCACGCTGCGCTGATTGCCTCGCTGCAGCAGTGAAATGCGGTAACCAATGGCCAGCCACAACACCACCGTGGCTACGATCAGCGGCGGCATGACAAAGCCACCCTTCTCAACGTAGGCCATGATCTCAGCGAGGAATGACTCAATCAGCATGTCAGGCGGCGGCCTTCAGCTGGGCCTTACGATCCTGGCTGACGTTGATCACCTGCAGGGCCGCTTTCTCCATCTGGTCTTTAATACCTTCCGACCAGCTGGACAGCATGTTTCCCACCAGCAACAGGGGAATTGCTACGATCAGGCCCAGCTCAGTGGTCACCAGGGCGATGGCAATACCGCCGGACAGCAGCTTGGGGTCGCCGGTGCCAAATTCGGTGATGATGTCAAAGGTGGCGATCATGCCGGTCACGGTTCCCAGCAATCCCAAAAGCGGTGCCACCGCCGCAATGACCAAAATAAACACCCCAAACCGGTTTAGGTGTGGGCTTTCATGCAAAATCGCTTCGGACACGATATCTTCCACGTGATCCCGATCTTTTTCGAGATTTCTAATCGCGGCTGCTACCACCCGGGCTGGCGCGCTCTTTTTCTTGCGGCAGTAGGCCAGCGCTTTGTCGTGGGCGCCGTCGCGCACCATGTCGCCTACTCGATCACCCAGCTTGCCCGCGCCGGTGCTGGCGCCGCGCAGAAACAAAAATCGCAGCACGCAAAGCAGCACGCCGATCAGACCCAAAACCACGATGGCCCAGCCTATGGTGCCGCCGTCGTTGATCACCTCAACCGGGCTCTTGGCTACCTTGGTTTCCACTTCTTTGACCAAAGACTCATATAAAAACAGCGGAATGATGCTGTTTCCGCTGCCGGACATAACCGCTTTGACCTCCGCCGCTGATCCCGCTGGCCACACTTTTAAGCGACCGCCGCCCGCCGGGGCCAGCACCGATGCCACCTCGCCGCTCTGGCCGAAGGCCGCGATGTTGCCCACCCTAAGAATTTCACCGCTAATCTCAGCGCCCTGGGCGGTATAGAAAACCCCCTGCTCACGGCGAATCTGTCCCAGGGTATTGGTGAGCTGAGCGCCCTCGGCAAACAGGGTGGCCACGCGCTGGTCGTCGCTCATGTTGGCGAAGGCTTCACTGTCCAGGGTTTTGATCTGGTACTGGTCCAGGGTGACCCCAGCCTGCTGGAAGGTCGCTGCCAGGATGGCGCGATTGTCAGCATTGGACAGGGTTTGTTCTTCTGAGGTGTTGACCTGCTCATTGACCTGGTCTGCCCTGGCGTCCAGACGCACAACGGCGCGCTGCAGCTCGTCCACCTCTGCCTGCAGTGTTTGGGCGGCTTTGGCATTGCGAGCCTTGGTCTGCTCAATCAGTTTTTCCAGTTCACGGCGCTGGGCTTCCAGAAAGGCGAACTCCCTCTGATAGGCCTCTTCCACCGAGCGACCCTGGGGCGCCTGGGCTGCCTGGCCTGGCATTGGAGCTACGTTAGGATTGGGAGCCTCAGACTGTTCCTGGGCTATACCAGCGGTGCTAATCAGCAGCAGTGTCATAGCCGCCATGGCGACGCGGCCCATCATGAAGGGATCCGGCCTGTCAGGGTGTTGGGAAGCTCGAAATAGCCTTGCCGAATCTGCTTGGCCAGGGAATCGAACAAATTGGCGATGCTGGCTGCCGCAGCCGGATCGCTGACGGGCTGAAACTGCCAGCTGTCGCCGGTTTGCAGCACCTGCCCGTAACGTTCGTCGGCGGTGCGAAAGTACATCATCACGGTGCCAATTTTTGCCACGTCAGCCAACAGCCGCTGGCCATCCAGTTCGATGGTCTGGCTGTAGATACCGTTTTCACGGGTGAGCCGAATTTCATCCTCATACAGCGCCCAGAGTCGATTGGCGGCGCGGTTGGGCGGTATAATGCTGGTTTCAAGCTGAACCCGGATCTCTTCCACCTCAGCCAGGCGTTCGTCTTTCTTAAACGGCAGCGACTGATCAATATAGCGGCGCAGGTCATCAATGGCGCTGAGCACTGCCGGCAGCAGCACGTCGTTATCTACCCCGGCCTCAGCTGCCTGGGCCAGGTTTTCGTCCAGCTTTTGCTGCAGCTGTTTAACCTGGGTATCTAACCGTCGTTGGTTAGCCGCCAGCTCGGTTCGTTGGGCCGCCAGGCTGGCCATGGTTGCTCGCTGTTCGTCTTTCAGCAGGTCCAGTTCCTGGTTGAGTTCTTCAACCTCGGTTCGCAGGGAGATAAGACGCGCCGCCAGTTCGTCGATCTCGTCCGCCGCCGCCGGGGTCAAGAGCGCCAGCGCAGCCAGCGCAGTAAAGCCAAGTCGCCAGATTGTCATCAGTACTATCCGTCCGCGTATCGGGATCTGGCGGGGCAAGGCTGCGCCGCCGGTGGTCCGGTGCAGCAAGGATAATCAGGTCAGATGACACTTTTGTTACAGATCGGATAAACGTTACAAAACCGAAAAGAAACCGAAAAATGGGAAACAGGTCCGCGCCATTAAGCCACTGAAAGCCATCGACTTTGTCGATGATCAGGCCCGGAAAAGGAATAATGGCTTTAGTTTAAATTGGCGGCTTCGGCCATCAATGCCGTGGGTGAGTCGTGGCGGCAAATTCGGGTGCCGGTGAGGGGCAGGCAGCCGTCGCGAAAATCCAGGTCTAAATTTTGCCCGGACAGCGCAAAATCGAAGCGCTGATTGATTCGCTCGCCCCCTGTAACGGTGGCTGGATCAAATCGCCATCCTTTAATAGCCCGTTTGGCCGACCGCTCAAACACCCGCCGGGGCCATGAATCCACCACCCGCACATCATTGACGCGACCGTCGGCGGTCAGGCTGAATTCCAGCTGAACATAGCCCTGCTGGCCTGATATGCGTGCTCGGACCGGGTAATCCGGGCTGATTTTGCGAATCGCAACAGGACCTGCAGCCGGTGGCTGAGCCAGAAATTCATCCCTGGCACGCTCTTGCTCAGACCAGCGCGGCGCTGCGGGCTCAACGCGGGCCGTTAGCGCCGGTGGCCGGACCGCGTTGTCGTAGCTGACCAAGGGGGTCGGATTCAGTTGAACCGCCGGAGCGGCTGCCTTAGGGACGCTCAACAATGGCTGTGGCCTGCTATCAAGGGGTCGAGTGGCCAGCAGTTCAAGGGTTTGGGGTGGTGATGGCGCGGTTTTTGTCGCCACCTCCAGGGCAAGGCTATCGAACAATGGCGCCGGCGCCCGGGAGCCTGCGGCGGGTCGATTGGGCCCCAGGATTACTGGATTTGCCTCCGATGCCCAAGAGTCGGCGGAAAAGTCGCCGATTCGTATCGGCGGATTGTCCGCCGCCACCACCCGTGCCTCTGATAGTGGCAGGTAGTCTTCTTGACCTAAATCCCGCTCTGCCAGCAAATCTGCGGCGAGGGAGTCCGCCAGCCGGGAACGGCGTTCTTCAAAAACTCCCATGGGATCAGCGAATTGGGCCACCATCACCAGACAGCCGATGATCAGAACCATCACGCCACTGTTGACTGAGGAGGTTTCACGCTGCCGGTGGGTGCATACGATGCGCTCTATACGCTGCACCAGCTGTCCGCCGGTGGCTGCCAGCGCAGGCTGCAGATCCGAGCCCCGCATGGTCTCAAGATTGGCCAGGGCCTTGGCGTATTGAATACGGTTGCCGCAGGTCGCCACCACCAGATCATCACAGCAGGTTTCCCGCTCATCGCGCACACAGTGCGAAATCCAACGCACCATCGGGTGATAAAACAGCAGGGTCTCTACGACAATTTGCAAGAGGTTAATCAGGTAATCGTAACGGCGAATGTGGCCCAGTTCATGGGCAATAACCAGGTCCAGCTGAGCCGGACTCAAGCCCAGTAAGGTAGAGGTTGGCAGCAGGATTACCGGCCTGAGCCAACCCAGCACCGTAGGCACCTGGGCAACGGTGGTTTCAACCACCCGCACTGCCCGCTGCACTCCCATGGCCTGCTGCAGGCCTTGCACCCGCGACCACAGCTCCTGACTGATATGCCGCGTCCCAATGGTGCTCAGCCGAAGCATTCGAACCCAGTGGATGCCCACCCGGGTGCTCATCACCAATACGCCAAAGCCCCACAGGCCAACGATCCACGGCAGCATTTGTTCCAGCGATACGGCCAGTGAGCTGGTGGAAAACCCGCTGCTGGCAGCCAGCGCCACCACGTTTGGGTCAGACCAGGAGAACAGTGACCCTGAGTTGCCAGGCAGCGCAAACCCGCCGGACAGGGTAGCGGAGGATTGCAAAAGAAAAACGAAGGTAGCCAGAGGAATGGCCGCCATGGTGGCCATGCAGCCCAGTCCCAGCCAGTAGCGATGGTGGGGCTGGCCGTCACGCAGCAGCCAGCGGCCACCAGCAAACACGCCGCCAATCAGGGCGCCCTGCCAAACAAAATGCACCAGGGCCCAGCCCAGTGCCGATACCCACGGCCCGAAAACCACGGGTTCAAGTCCAAGTCCGATCAGAAGGTCGGTCATGATTGCCCCTTCGTTACTGTCAGCATCCGCCGAAACATCCCAAATACTGGCCCATGATGAGCACCTGAGATGGTTCAGCCGTCGTCTTCCATTTGATCAAGCATGGCGCGAATCTGCGCCAGCTCGTCTGCGGTGGCCCGGCGGGAATTACCCAGAGCATGCAGCACCAGCTCTGACGGCGACCCATCAAACACCCGTTGGACCAGATCGGTGACGAACTGGGTCTGGGTGTAATCTTTGCTCATGGCTGGTTTATAGACATGGGCACGCTGGGAATCGTCGCGGGCCACCAGGCCTTTGGCATGCATCACCTGCAGCAGCTTCAGCGCGGTGGTGTAGCCGGTGTTCTCTCTCTGGTTAAGGATTTCGTGAACATCCCTTACCGTACTTGGGCCGCGCTGCCAGAGAATACTCAGGATCGCCAGTTCAGCTTCGGTAGGTCTTGGGATGCCAGACTTTTTCATGCGTCGCATTGAATCGTACTCCGGGCCCGTACCAACAGTGCTGAAAGTATAGCCAATTTAACGACAGCTGTCGTACGTTCCGGGTCGTAAAATCAGTGCCAGAACGCAGATTTTTTTGGAAAATTTTTAAAAATTTACCGGTCAGTGCGGTTTATTGGGGGCAGAATCGGAAAAAAAGTCTCGCACATCACTCAGTTCCCGGGTGTATCGGGCCGGCGGAAGGCTGTTCAGAAACACCTTGCCATAACCCTTACTGGTTAGCCGTGGATCACCCACCACCACCACTCCGCGATCAGTTTCATGGCGCAGCAGGCGTCCAACCCCCTGTTTTAATGTCAGCACCGCCGCCGGCAGCTGGAATTGACCAAAGGGCTGTTCACCATCCCGGCGCATGCGGTTCATTCTGGCCTGCACCACCGGGTCATCCGGCGAGGCAAAAGGCAGTTTATCCACTGCCACACAGCTCAATGCCTCACCGGGCACGTCAACGCCGGCCCAGAAACTGGCAGCCCCCAGCAACACGCCGTTACCGGATTGGCGAAAATCTTCCAGCAACTGGTGCCTGGGAGCGTCACCCTGGACAAAAATCGGCAAATCCAGGGAGTGGCCAAGCAGCACTCTGGCCTGCTGCAGATTGCGGTGGCTGGTAAATAGCACAAAGGCCCGCCCGCCGGTGATCTCCAGCAGCGGCAGCAGGGCCGCAACAAAAGCGCTGACAAAACCCGGTGCCGAGGGTTCGGGCAAGGCGGGAGGGTGATACAACAACGCTCGATTTTGGTAGTCAAAGGGGCTGTCGATGGACACCGTAGCGGCCTGTTCAAGCCCCAGCTGGGATTGAAACAGGTCGAACTTCCCACCCACCGACAGGGTCGCCGAGGTATAGATCCAGCAGGGCGCCGCAGATTCTCTGATCCCCGCCAGGGCCTCGGCCAGATTCAGCGGCGTGCGCTGCAGAGCAAAGCCATTGCGACTGACCTCATACCAGCAAACATGATCATTATCCTCATCATTGAGGAACGATCCCGCCGCCGCGTGCACCCGCTGACAGCGAACCCAGGCAGATTCCAGCCCGGCGCTGGCCGGCGCCAGGGGCTTGAGCATCTGGCTGAGGCGACTCAGCACCGCCACCGTGGCCACCAGCTCCTGTTCTAGATTGGCCTGCTGACGAGCCTCCTGCCAGGGCCCGCGATTGCCTAGCAGGTGGCCAACGGTGGCCACCGCCAGCCGAACCCGGCGGGCCGCCGCATCCAGCTCAGCCAGGATATCGGTTACCGTTGGCAGCACCCCAGCCTCGCCGCCGGCCTCGGTGCGGCAGTCTCTGGCAAGCTCGGTGAGCTGACGGTAGGTGAACCCGCGACCAAAAAAACGGCTGGCCACATCGGGCACCTGATGGGCCTCATCCACCACAATCACATCGCATTCGGGAAGCAGTTCGCCAAAACCCTCTTGCTTTAAGGCCAGGTCAGCAAACAGCAGGTGGTGATTGACCACCACCAGATCCG
>CAYGPO010000071.1:17288-23843 GCA_964351665.1 uncultured Gammaproteobacteria bacterium
TGCTTTAAGGCCAGGTCAGCAAACAGCAGGTGGTGATTGACCACCACCAGATCCGCCTCCTGTGCCCGCCGGCGAGCGCGGATCACATGGCAGTCGGCATAGCGGGGGCATTCGCCGCCCAGACAGTTGTCGACGGTGGAAGACACCTGTGCCCGCAGGGGTGAGGTTTCGGACAAAAAATGGGCGCCGCTTAGCTCGCCGTCGGTGGTCTGGTCAGCCCAGTTACGAACCCTGGACAACAGGGCATAGAGGTCTTTGGTATCCACCACCCCACTGTCGCCAGCATTGTCCATGCGGTGCAGACAAAGGTAGTTGGAGCGCCCCTTAAGCAGGGCAATCCGCGGCTTCACATCCAGCGCCGCCAATAAATGGGGAATGTCCCGCTGATAGAGCTGGTCCTGCAGCGTGCGGGTGCCGGTGGATATCACCACCCGGTGACCCGACGCCAAGGCTGGCAACAGATAGGCAAAGGTCTTGCCGATCCCGGTTCCAGCTTCAGCAATCAGCGGGCTGCCCGCCTCCATCGCTTCTGCAATGGCTGCGGCCAGCTGTCGCTGGCCGTCCCGGGGGCGGTAGTTGGGCCAGGCTAGGTCCAGATCCCCGGCGGGTCCCAGCAGTTGGTCGACTTTCTCAGCAAGGGAAGGCATGGGAACCGGCGGGTTAATATCTGGGCTGGCTTTTTACGGCACATTCCTCAGCCCGGGCACCGGCTTGCAAGGCCCCTTCCGACTGACGCAATGCCTGGTTGGCACGCTGGATGGTCAGCCAGTTGCGGGCACAGATCTGCCCCATACGGGGCCCCAGCTCATACGACTGCCTGGCATGGTCGATGGCCGCAGAGTATTGACCCTGCTCCAGCTCAATCTCCGCCAGATATTGCCAGTGGCCCGGGTCCTGGGGCGCAATCTCCAGTGCCTGAGAGACCAAAATACTGGCCTGTTCCAGCGCCCCCTCGGATTCTGCCCGACGGGCTTGTTCGATCAGCGCACCATCTTCCCCTCCGTTGAGGGGAAAGACCTCCACCACTCCGGCAGTTTCCGCCGCCTGCTGACGAACCTGTGCCGCCAGGGATCGCTCTTCAATGGGCGCGGGCTGTTGGGCACAGCCGCTAAGGCCAGACAGCAGCGCCAGTAACAGCAACACGTTAAACGGTTTCAACACCTGACAGACCCACGACTGAAGTAATCATGCATTGTACAACCAGCGCCGTCCGGGATGACACTCACGGTGCAATCGCCGATAATTGGGTTACACACCTTTTTGAGAATCTCTAATGCACCTGAAAAAAATCTGTGCCGGCCTGGCAGCAGCAGGCCTTACCCTCGTCAGCAACACCCTGCTGGCCGACACCACCATTGTGTATGAGAACTCCAGCAGTGCGGGGGTTGAATCCGGCAAAACCCAGATTGCCCAGGGCAAGGTTCTGGTATCCACCGGCGAAGGCGTCCGGGCGATTTTTGACACCGAAAATGCTCAGTTCGTCACCATCAATGACGGTGATCGCAGCTATATGGTCATGGGCAAGGCGCAGATTGATGAGATTGTTGATATGCAAAAACAAATGATGGCGCAGGTGGAAGCGCAGATGTCGGCGCTGCCGCCGGCACAACGAGCCCAGATGAAAAAAATGATGAGCTCAATGATGCCCGATATGGGCGCTGAGGCAGCCCCCCGCTCCTTTGAGCGCAGCGGCGAAAGTAAAGAAATCAGCGGCTACAAATGTGAAGTGCTGGAAGTGTATTCCGGCGACCGCAAGGCCTCCCAGCAGTGCGTCACCTCAGCCGATGAACTGAATATTCCAGAGCAGGACTACGCCACCATCCGCTCCATGGGGGAGTTTGTGCAGGATTTGTCCCAAAGCTTCGGTCAGATCTCCGAAGAAATTATGGATTTCGGTGAGCCCGGGCGCGATGAGTTCCCGGTGGAATTTATCCACTACGGCAAGGTATCCGGCACCAGCACCGGGCAAATGAAATCCATCTCCCACGACGACATTGATCCTTCAGCCTTCGAGATACCCAGCGGCTACAAGCAGATCGAACTGCCAAAAATGAGCGAGCTCGGGCTGTAGGGCTCCGGGCTGAGTTAGCCAGCTAAAATCGTGTCCAACCAGCGCTGCGCGGTGGTCCTTTGGAGCGCCGCGCAGACGGAAAAAGCCGATCTCGCCACGCCCCATGGGTTGCCTGACTGGGCCACTGCTGTCACCGACGGGGGCAAGCCATACCCAAGCCCGGATGCGGCGCTGGCTGCTGCCCTGAAGTCTGCGCCCCCTGGGGGGCAGGACGTTTTGCTGCTGGAGGCGGGGGTTGAGCTGCCTCCAATGGCGCTGCAGCGGTTGTACCAATGCGCCGAACGCTGGCCAGATCACAGCCAGCTTATCTCTGCCGTGCACCCCAGCTGGCTGACCTGCAGCTGGCCACCCCTGGCCGCAGATTCGGCCTTGTGGTGGGCCTTGCCCCGGCAGGTTTTTCCTCACCAACAGATTAATCCGTCCTGCAGCCTGTGGCTGAATTTGGCAGCGGACAGCATCCGAGCAGGGCTTTCCTTCCAGCCCGCCGTTTGCTCCCATTTGCTGGTGGGCAATAACCCGCAAAAGCCGGCAAAAAAAGACCCAGACCCCCATGATCGCCCGGCGGCCAGTCTGCTGGATAAGCTGGCCAGCCAGCTGCATCAGATCACCGATGCCTGCCCTGCTCAGCCGCTGCCATTAGCGGGCCTTAGCCAGCGGCCGGTGCTGCTGCACGTGCTGCACAGCTGGGGCGGTGGCACCGCGCGTTGGGTTGATGATACCGCCAGCGCCTGGACCGAGGCTGATCATTTATTTCTGCTCAGCGCCGCCAATCCCACGGCGGACTCCCACGGCCAGGAACTTCAACTTTACGCCGGCAGCATGGCTGGCCCCTGCCTGCGGCGCTGGGCCCTGCCTGCACCTATCGTTGCCAGCGCCGGCGACCATCCTGGCTATCAGGCGGTGCTGCAGGAGGTCATCAGCGACCATGGGGTCAGTGCCCTGCTGGTGTCCTCCATCATTGGTCACAGCGTTGAGGCCTTGCAAACCTCCTTGCCAACCCTGTGTATGCTGCACGACTATTATCCGGCCTGGCCAGATCTTGGGGTGTTGTTCGAATCACCCTCGGCGGATTGTTCTGACCAGGCCCTGGACGCCGCATTAGCGCAAAGCCCTTTCAAAGGCGCCTCAGCGGAGCAATGGCTAAAGGTCAGAGCGCTTTGGCTAGCCGCGCTAAACCGGCCCCAGGTGACCGTGCTGGCACCCAGCGCCAGCGTTGCTGAAAATCTGCGGCGCATCCTGGGCTCACAAACGCTGCCACCAATCAAAACCATCGCCCACGGCATAGCGCCGTTTGCCGCGCCCCGGACCGCCCCTCGCCGCTCTAGCGGCAAACGCTGGCGACTGCTGATTCCTGGCCGCATCAGCAAGCTCAAGGGCGCAGACCTGCTGCGCCAGGCGCTGCCGGAAATCACCCAGAGCGCTGACGTTTATCTGCTGGGCGGCGGCAAGCATGCCGAGGCATTTTTCGGCTGTAATCACGTGCATATTATGGTTCAGTACCAGCGCTCACAGTTGCCAGACCTGATCAATGAAATCCAGCCGGATCTGGCCCTGCTGCTGTCCTGCGTGTCTGAAACCTTTAACTACACCCTGAGTGAAATGTGGGCACTGAAGGTTCCAGTGCTGGCGACCCGGGTGGGCGCGCTGGCCGAACGCATCAGCCACGGCAGCACCGGCCTACTGATTGAACCCAGCGCTGAGGCCCTGGTGAACGCTGTAGCTGAGTTAAACCGGCAGCAGCTGACCGAACTCGCCGATAGCGACAAGCCCCTGCTCACGCCCAGACAGGCCGTGGTTGAATATCAGCGGGCCTTTGAACTGGAGCAAGGCCTGGCAATGCGCTACCCCATCAGCCTGCCATCATCAGCGGATCTGGCCGCCGCTGACGGCGCCAGGCGACTGCAGGAAGCGGAGCAGAGAGCCAAAGCCCTGGCGCAGAAAACTCAAGATCAGCAAAAAGAGCTGGAGCAGCGCGCCAGCTGGGCAAGATCAGAATCGCAACGAGCGGACAAGAACGTCCTATGGGCTCAATCCTTAGAACGCCAGGTGGACGAAACCGGCCAGGCCCTGCAGACCCTTAACGAAGAATTTGAAGATCGCAGCCGCTGGGCCCTTGAACTCAACGAAGCCAACCAGCAGTACCGCCAGCATATCGGTGAGCTGTCGGGGCAGCTGTTGGAAAATACCCATGAGCTGGAAATGGTGCTCAATACCCGCAGCTGGAAGTTGACTCGGCCGCTGCGGGTCGCCGCCCGCTTACTACGGCGTTGTCTGACCGTGATCGGACTGCAGCGACGGCGTGCCTCCAGCCTGTCGGAACGGACCCGAAAAAGCCTGCGAATGCGCGGCGTGCGCGGCACCATTGATCGCATCAGCCAGGAGCTCAAACGCGGCGAGCCAGACCTGGAGCCAGCTCCATTGGCCCATATTGATCCCGACGCACCCTTTGAGGCTCTCAGCTTTGAACGACCCGCTGAGCCCGTGGTGTCCATCATCATTCCCACCTATAACCACTACAACCACACCCAGGCCTGCCTGAAATCTCTGACCACCCATCAAACGGATATTGCCTTTGAAGTGATTGTGGTGGACGACTGCTCCAGCGATGAAAGCCGCCAGCGGCTGGCTGAGCATAGCGGCCTGCAGGTGGTTCATAACGAGCAAAACCAGGGTTTTATCGACACCTGCAACGCCGGCGCCCAGCGGGCCAGCGGACAGTTCCTGTTTTTTCTCAATAACGACACCGTGGTGGCCGATCAGTGCCTGGATCAGCTGGTGAAAACCTTCGCCGACCACCCGGACTGCGGGCTGGCCGGCGCTAAACTGGTCTACCCCGACGGACGCCTGCAGGAGGCCGGCGGCATCGTCTTCAGCGATGGGTCAGGCTGGAACTTTGGCCGGTTTGAAAACCCCGCTGCGCCGGAGGTGAATTTTGTCCGGGAAGTTGACTACTGCTCCGGCGCCGCGATCCTGATTCGGCGGCAGCTTTTTGACCAGCTTGGCGGCTTTGATCAGCGCTATCGGCCGGCCTATTACGAAGATACCGACCTGGCCTTTCAGGTGCGGGAAAACGGCCTCAAGGTGATGTATCAGCCGGCGGCACAGGTGGTTCACTTTGAGGGGATTACCAGCGGCACCGATACCGCCAGCGGGGTCAAACGCTATCAGGTGGTGAACCAGGAGAAGTTTGTTCAACGCTGGGAATCGGCCCTGAAGCGGCAGCCCGATCCCGCTGACGCACTGGATCTTAGCCGGCGCCACCGGCGCCGGCGCAGCGTGTTGATCATCGATGCCTGCACCCCAACGCCGGACCAGGATTCTGGATCAGTGCGAATGGTCAACCTGATGAAACTGCTGCTGGATCTGGGCTGGCACGTGCGCTTTATGGCGGAAAACCGCTCGTTTGATAAGCCCTACACCAACAATCTGCAGCAGCTGGGCGTGGAGGTCTTGTATCACCCCTTTGTGCGCTCAGCCCACAGCTACTTAAAGACGGTGGGCAGCCAGCTGGATGCGGTGATCTTGAGCCGCCACTACATCGCCAGCAATCACATCGACTCGGTGCGCAGTTTCTGCCCCAATGCCCAGCTGATTTTTGACACCGTGGATCTGCACTACCTGCGGGAACAGCGGCTGGCTGAACTGGAAGGTGATGAGGCGTTGGCCCAGACCGCCAGCAAGACCCGGGCCCGGGAGCTGGACGTGGCCAGGCGCTGCGATCTGACCCTGGTGGTGAGCGAGTTTGAACGCAACTTTCTGGCCCAGGACGCGGCAGATCTGAAGGTTTCGGTGCTGTCCAATATCCATCCGGTACACGGCTGTCGTCGGGGTTTTGACGAGCGCAGCGGGCTGTTATTTGTGGGCGGTTTTCAGCACCCACCCAATGTTGATGGCATCACCTGGTTTGTGACCGAGGTACTGCCACTGGTGCGCAATACCCTGCCAGATATTGTCTTGACCGTGATCGGCAGCAAAATCACCGATGCGGTTCGCAGCCTGGATGGCGATGGCGTCAACGTGCTGGGCTTTGTTGAAGATATCGAGCCCTATCTTGACGGCGCCAGACTGTCCCTGGCGCCGCTTCGCTACGGCGCGGGCGTGAAGGGCAAGATCAATATGGCAATGAGCTACGGGCAGCCGGTGGTGGCCACCGGACCCGCCGTGGAAGGCATGTTTGTGAAGGCGGGTAAAGACGTCATGGTGGGCGATACGCCCCAGCAGTTTGCTGATGGCGTGATTCAGGCCTACACGGATCAACAGCTGTGGCAGACCCTGTCAGAGGGCGGCCTGAAAAACGTCCAGCAACACTTTTCTGAGGCGGCGGCAAGGCGGGCCTTAAGCGGCATACTCGACCAGGCTGGGTGAGGCTAAGGCCGAACTAAAGAGGTTCGAGTGGCGTTACCGGACTGCTGGCTGGGGCCTACTCGTTGGCCTACTCGTTGGCCTACTCGTTGGCCTACTCGTTGGCCTACTCGTTGGCCTAC
>CAYGPO010000071.1:23943-25014 GCA_964351665.1 uncultured Gammaproteobacteria bacterium
GGCCTACTCGTTGGCCTACTCGTTGGCCTACTCGTTGGCCTACTCGTTGGCCTACTCGTTGGCAATACTAAGCTGCAGCTGAAGGGCGTCCAGGTCTGGATGACCCGGCTCTGCGTCGCTGGCCCGGGTCAGCCAGCCGCCGGCATCTTCCAGTCGACCGGCGTCTATGGCCACTCTAGCTGCGTTGCGCATGGCGGCCCCCAGCCCCGAACGTAATTCAGGCAGCGCCGGGTTGGAGGGATTGGTCTGCTCGGCAAACTGCAAAGACGACAGCGCCTGGGGTAGCTCACCGTTGCTCAGCTGACTGCGGGCCCGCTGGGCAAGCCGCTGGGAAATCTGACTGATACCCACCTGGGCATCCGGATTATCCGGCTGCAAACGCTGAATCGCTCGAAACGAGTCAAAGGCTGAAGTCCCCGGCGGCTGCATCAGCTGACCATTGGCCAAGGCCTGCTGGGCCTGCGCCACCAGGGCCTGAATTTCCTTCTGCTGGCTCTCGGTGAGGTCTTCTTTCAGGGTGTTTTGCTCGGCGTAGATTTCCAGCCTGCGCTTGGCCCGACCCAGCCCTGCCAGGCCAGGATCCAGATCTTCGATCTGACTGATCATTGTGGCCGCGGCATCCAGTCGATCTTCTTCCAGCGCAAGTTCGGTGAGCGCCAGATAGCGTCTGGCAACCTTGTCCAATCCATCTCTAGCCTGTTGATTACCCGGGTCTGCGCGCAGCACGCCGCGATAGCGATTGATCGCGTTTTCCCCGGGCGGGTCTGACAGCCGGTCCCGGGCCAAAAAACCGTCAGCTTCTTCCAGCATCTGGCGGATACGATCGCCCCGCACCTGCTCGGCCCGCTGTCGGTTGTCAGCCGCGTCCCGAAGTTCCTGCAGACGTTGGCGGGCCAGGTTGAGGCTGCTGGCATCAGCGGACAGCAACACCCATTTTTGCAGCGCATCCTCGGCGCCGGCAATATTTTTAGCCTCTATGGCTTGCTCGAAGGACTGGCTCAGCCGCTGGTTTATCGCGGCCCGACCCGCCAGCGCGTCGGCCTGGCTCGGATCGATTTCCAGCACCTGCTC
>CAYGPO010000072.1:0-3063 GCA_964351665.1 uncultured Gammaproteobacteria bacterium
GACCGCGCTTGCACGTCAATCCGGCATTGATTGGGTCCTAGAGGTATACTGCGCAGCGAAATTGCTCACCAGCCGATACCCGGCGGAACACTTAATGACCGAGACCAACACTCCCAGCGTCAGCTTTGCCCAGCTGAATTTGCCCGATTACCTGCTTTCTGCTCTCAACGCAGTGGGTTACGAGCACCCCACGCCGATCCAGGCCCAGGCCATACCCATCCTGATGGAGGGGAAAGACCTGCTGGGCCATGCGCCCACCGGCACCGGCAAGACGGCGGCTTTTACCCTGCCGCTGCTGTCCCGGATCAATCCAAAAGTTAAAGGGGTTCAGATTCTGGTGCTGGCGCCCACCCGGGAACTGGCTATCCAGGTAGCCGAAGCCTTTCAACGCTATGCTGCCAATATCCCTGGTTTTCACGTGCTGCCCATCTATGGCGGTCAGGAATATGGCCATCAGCTGCGCCAGCTTAGTCGCGGCGTTCACGTGGTGGTGGGAACCCCGGGCCGGATCATGGACCACATGCGCCGGGGCAGCTTAAAGCTTACCGCGCTGCAGGCACTGGTGCTGGACGAAGCTGACGAAATGCTGCGAATGGGGTTTGTTGACGACGTGGAGTGGATTTTGGAACAGGCACCCAAGACCCGGCAGATGGCGCTGTTTTCCGCCACTATGCCCAAGCAGGTGGAGCAAATTGCCCGGCGCCATCTAAAAGACCCCCAGTCCATCGCGATCAATTCAAAAACTGCCACTGCCTCCACCATCAACCAGCGTTACTGGATGGTCAGCGGCATGCACAACAAGCTGGACGCACTGACCCGGGTGCTGGAAGTGGAGCCCTTTGACGCTACGCTGGTTTTTGTTCGGACCAAAATTGCCACCGTGGAGCTGGCTGACAGGCTGGAAGCCCGGGGCTATTCCGCCGCTGCCATCAACGGCGATATGGTGCAGAAAAACCGTGAGCAGGTGATTGATAAACTCAAGCGCGGCTCCCTGGATATTCTGGTGGCCACAGACGTTGCGGCCCGGGGTCTTGACGTTGCGCGTATCAGCCACGTTGTGAACTACGATATACCCACCGATACCGAAGCCTATATTCACCGGATTGGCCGCACCGGCCGGGCTGGCAAAAAAGGTCAGGCGATCTTGTTTGTTGCACCCCGGGAACGGCGCATGCTCAGCGCCATCGAGCGAGCCACCCGCCAGCCCATCGCGCGGCTGGAACTGCCCACCACCGAGATGGTGAACAACAAACGCCTGGCCGACTACAAGCAGCGCATCACCGATACCCTGGCCGCCGGCGAGCTGGAGTTCCTGCGCAGCCTGATGGACCAGTACCAGGCTGAGCACAACGTGCCAGCCCTTGACATCGCCGCAGCGGTGGCCAAACTTGCCCTGGGCAGTCAGCCGCTGCTGCTTAAACCCGACCCCAAGCCGCCGCCGGGATCAAAAGACCACCAGGGCAAGCCGGTAGACGGTAAGCCCTCCTATGGCAATCCGGTGCGTAAAAAGCGCTCTGACTCTGGGCCCGGTAAAGATTTCGGCAAGGGGGCCAAATCCAAGGGCCGCCCGGATGGCAGCGACAGTCCGAAAAAAGGCATGGGCAAGCCGGAAAAAGGCATGGATCGCTACCGCATCGACGTGGGCCACGAGCACGAAGTGAAACCGGGCAATATTGTCGGCGCCATCGCCAGCGAGGCGGGCCTGGACGGACGCTATATCGGGCGCATCGATATTCAGCAGGACCATTCGCTGATCGACCTGCCCGCAGGCATGCCCGGCGAGGTGTTTGGCCAGCTGAAAAAAACCCGGGTTTGCGGACAGCGACTGAACCTCACCCGGGTTTTTCCCGAAGGCTACAAAAAGCCCAAGCGGAAAAAACCGCCCAAGGTTTAAACGCGCAGCTGAGAGAAGCTCCCGTCCAGCCCTAAAATGGCGTATCTTCTTGGTGTTTGGTGACGCAGCAGGGGACGGGATCCAGTGACAATTGCATATGATTTGACTCGAACAACGGCCTTTTTTCTGGCCTCCATGGCCGTTTCTGGAGTCGCCATCGCAGGTGATGCACCGGGATTTTGTGCCGGTGTGATGCCCCCGCCTCCGGATCAGTTTGAGCCCAATAACTCCTTTGAGACAGCAACGTTATACTCGCCCTTCGCGGAGCTGCCCGATACGCTGAACTTTAGCAGTGACGATGATGAGGACTGGTTTGTATTCCGCGCCTTTGATTTTCCACGTTTTGGAAATGTCTATGAGCTGGATTTTCGAAACCCAGCCATTGGCGCTGGAACCTTGATTGATCCGGCCTCGGGCCAGGGACCAGGGGTGTTTATCCGAATCTTCCGGGCAGAACGCACCGGGTTGGTGGAAGTCCAAGATCCGGATGGCAGACCCGGCTCCTTATCACCTGTAGTCCAGGGCTGTTTTATCGCACCGGAAGTCATTTCCTTTGCTTTTGAAAGCGCCGGCGACTACGCGGTGCAACTGAGTCAATGCCGCAACGAAGCCTTGAATTTGGGTGAAGCCAACATCCCTGACGACGAAGAGTTTTGCATTCCTGATGACGCCAGTTTCGGTTTTACCGTTGGGCCCGGAATCGGCTTCCAGGGCGGAACGCTGACGGGGGCGGTCACTGACGCCATGACCGGGCAGCCTCTGCCCCAGGCGGCGGTGTTGGGGACCAACGTGGGCTTTACCGCCTACAGCGCCCCAGGCACGGGTATCTACTCAAGCTTGGGATCTGTGATTGACGGTGGTACCGCCAACGTCATCCGACCCGGCTATGAAACCCAGGGCATTTCCTTTGATTTGGCGGAATCTGAAGTCACACCCTGCGATGTGGCCTTGATGCCCGAGGGAATTGTTATGGACCCAGAGCTGTCAGTAACCGACTTTCAGATCAGCACGGGGCTGGTTGGCGGCGGAGATCCGCTGTCTTTATTCACCGATGTACTCAATAGTGGAACCGGCGCTTCCGCGCCATCAACGTTTCGGTTTTATCTCTCTGATGACGCTAACATTGATACCAGCGATACAGAGGTTTTCACGGCCCCGCTGCTGGCCCT
>CAYGPO010000072.1:3163-24181 GCA_964351665.1 uncultured Gammaproteobacteria bacterium
TGGTAGCGGGTCGGACCATCCTAACTCCCTGACGCTAAATCAATTTCCCACCTAATTTAGTCAGTGAGCCCCCTTAGATCGCCTATTTCTAGGTGAAAAACTATGGTTTGACGTCTGGTTCCCAAAGAACTGGCCGACCATGGGTCGCCGCGTCGGTTCAGCGGGCTCCACCTCTTAGCCCCACTTTTTTGGGGTTGAAAAGGGCCATCTAAGCCCATTTAAACCGGAAAACTGACGCCTTTTTTCCGTAGTTTCAGCCGGTTGTGGTGGTCCGACCCGCTTCACAATGGCAGAATTCTACCGGATTGAGCCGACTTGAATGTCTTGGGAGGGACCTTGCCAAAAGCCAGCGAAGTAAAACGTGGCGCCATCGTGCGTCATAAAGAACAGGTGTGCACCGTACGTCGAATTGATTTGAGGACGCCGTCGTCCCGGGGCAGCAATACGCTTTACAAAATGAAACTGCAGGACGTGCAGAGCAAACAGAATCTGGATGTCACCTTTAAGGGTGACGATCTGCTGGGTGAGGTGGATTATGCCCGGCGTCAGGCAAGCTATTCCTATTTTGATGGCGACCTGTACGTGTTTATGGACGATGAGGACTACACACCGTACTCCTTCAATGCCAGCGACTTGGAAGCACAGGTGGGTTATCTGGTGGAAGGTCTGGGCGGTATTGTGGTCATGCTGGTGGACGATGTCCCTGTGGCCATAACTCTGCCGGCATCGGTGGACATGGAAATCACTGAAACCGCGCCGGCCCTAAAAGGCGGCAGCGTGACCAAGCGCAGCAAACCGGCCACCCTGGCCAGCGGCGTTGAGGTGCAGATTCCTGAATATCTGGCCCAGGGCGAAATCATCAGGGTCAACACGGAAACCGGCGAGTTCATTTGCCGGGCCTGATCGCCCCACCGGAGGCCAACGCCGCAAGGGTTCAGACTGCCCGGGTTATTCGAAGCCGTCGCGGAACAGCCCTTCACAGTTCAGTTCGCTGCTGTAGAGTTCTTTCACGCCCAGGCTTTCGCGATCCGCTAAATAGACAATGCGCTGGCCGTTAGCGCTGATTTGAAAGTCATCATTGCCAAACCTTCCCACCGAACCATCTGCCGGCAAGCTGCCGCTGAGCCGCTGCACGGCGCCGGTGGCTGACAGGTTGGCGCTGAAGATCTCGGTCTGGCCCTGGGTCACCAGGTCGCCGGAGTAGATCACCCGGCTGCTGTCGGCGGTGATGGTCACCTCGTCAACGTTGCCATTTTCGACAAAGGGGCCGTCCAGGGTAAGGGGGCCGCCGCCTGTGATGGACGAGACCTGCAGGCTGAGAGCCTGGGGTGAATCCGGGTTTAAATCTGCGCTGAACACGATGGATTGATTGTCAGGCGCAATCCAAAAGCCCCGGGCCCCGTCGGTACCGCTCAGGTCGCCGCTGAGCTTGATGGGTGTGCCGCCTGTCAATGGCACGCTGTAGATTTCTGACAGCCCCCGGGTTTCCTGGCTGCCGATATAAACGACCCGCTGGCTGTCCGGCGTGATGGTGAATCGATTGATGAAGCCATCCACCGGCAGATCGGCGCTGATCCGCAGGGGGTTGCCGCCAGCCAGAGGTGCGCTGTAGAGCTCAAACCTGAAGGTGGGCCCATCGAAACTGGGCGCCAGATACACCACCTGGGCGCCGTCTGGGCTGATCCCATAGTCGTCCACATTTCTTTCTATTTCCGGTCCGTTGATCTTGACCGTGGGGCCGCCGCCGATGGGGACCCGAAACAGCTCGTTCAGATTGTTGGTTTCCTGATCGGCCTCGTACACCACGGTGCTGCTGTCTGCGCTAATCTGAAACGACAGCACTTCGCTGGTGTCACCCAGGGGCCCGTTCAGTTTGATCGGATCACCCCCGGCAAGGGACACCACGTACAGCTGGTCACGGAAGTCTTCTTTGGCCGCCCGGTAAACCACTGAGGCGCCATCGGGGGTCAGCTGAAAATCCTCTTCAACGTCGCCGCTGACCAAATCGGTGTTCAGCCGGCGGGATTGACCGCCGGTTATTGGCACTACGTAAAGCTCTTCCCGGTCGCTTAATTCTTCAGCCAGGTAAACCACGTTGGCGCCATCGGGGGTAATGAATAACTCGGGCTGTACATCGCCGCTGTTGTTTAAGGGGCCGTTGAGTTTCAGGGGTATGCCGCCGCCATCAGCCGTGGTCACGCTATACAGGTCGATATTCTGCTCGGTGTCAAAATTCGCTCGAAATACGCCAAGTCCATTGGGCGACAAAGCAGGAAAACCAAACACCCGCCGCCCATCCGGCAAACCCACGTCAAAAAGCACCCCCGGGGTGGCGCCGCTGGTCGGCACCGTGTACAGCTGAAAAACTCCGTCCTCCACGATGTCACTAAGGTAGGCAACCCGGTCGCTATCGTCCGGCACTACGGAATAGCCCAACACCTCCTGGTCCTGGGCCAGGGGCGGGGTGAGTTTAACGGTGACGCATTCCCGGGGCGCCGGTGCAGCCGCTGCCAGCACCATGGACAGGGCCAGTGGCCCCGGCAAAATCATGTTCAGTCCAATCACCCGCTGCTCCGTTCATTGATAAGTCTGTGTTACTTATCTGCGCAGGGGGCGGCAAAAGGGGGTCAACATTGGCCCACCAGTGGCCAACGACCCTCTGTTTTATTCGAAACTGGTGCTTTGGATAATATCCAGCAGCAGGAACTGGCCAAACACCTCAAACTCCCTGGGGGCCAGGTCAACGCGATCGTCGCTGCCGTTAAACACCAACAGAAATTTCTGGCTGATGGGGTTACGTGCAAGCCGGGGGTTGCCAGCCAACCACATGCTTGAGCCATCCGGCCCCATCCGGGTCAGCCGCCGTCGTGGCCGCAGGTTTTCCCCGCTGCCGGTGAGCGCCGTGCCGTAAATTTCAAATTCATTGGGGACCAAATCTCCAGCGTCGTCTTCGCCGCTCCAAACCACCAGGAATTCTCCCCCCGCAGGGTCGTACTGAATCTGCGGCCCTATGCCCCAGTAGGTATCCACGCCGTCGGGCCCCATGGCGCTGATTCGGCGAGGCTCGCCGGTTAGCGCGCCGTTGGTGGCCAGCCCCTGAACATAGATCTCCAGATCATTGCGAACCGTACCGTCGTCGTCATCGGAGCCGTTAAAGGCCACCAGGAACTGGCCCGTTATTGGGTTGAAGGCAGCCACCGCGTTGCCGGCGTCATAGTTTGTGGCGCCGATGGGCCCCAGTTCGCTGATGCGGATATCGTTGGGGCCGATTTCAGCCCCGGTGCTGGCATCTAGCAGCTGGCCATACACTTCCTGTTCGCCGTCCACGGCGCTGCCGCCATCGTCATCACCCTCCCATACAACCAGGTAGGTTCCGCCGCTGCTGGTGATGGCGATATCCGGGTCGGCGGCGGTAAAGCTGGCGTCACCGTCAGCTTCTCCCATGTCGCTGATACGGATCACGCTGCCCAGCGGTTCGCCGTTGACGGCGGTGATTCGCTGGCCCCAGATTTCAGATTCCTGATCGACGAATACGCCGTTAATATTGTCACCCTGCCAGACCACAAAATATTCCTGCTGAGCCGGGTTGTAGATCACTTCCGGTGCTGAGCCTTCCGCTAACGGATCACCGTCGCTGCCCATAAAGCTGATTCGAAACTGGGCTGCCAGGGGCTGGCCGTCGCCGTTCAGTCGCCGGCCAAAGACCTCCCGTTTGTTGTCCACTAAGGGCGGCGTGTTGTCATCACCCCACCACACCACCAGATATTCGTTTTGCTCACTGTTCCAGGCCACAGCGGGCTCAAGGGCCTCCAGAAAGGCGGGCTCCCCGCCTTCGCCTTTATTGCCAAAGCCGCCAATGGTGTCGGGCCCCATCTGACTGATTCGTATGGGTGCGCCAAGCGCTGCGCCTGTGTCGCCGTGAAGGCGTTGAGCAAATATCTCGGTCTCAAAAACCGGTTCAATGGGATGCTGGTTGGCAGACCACACCACCAGAAATTCGTTGTCCGTGACGTTGAAGGCCAGATTGGGATTGGCGCCGCGAAAGTCGGGATCCAGAGCCGGTCCACTGTTGCTGATGCGAAAGTCTGAAGGGCCAGTTTCCAGGCCACTGACGCTCATGGGGGCGGTCAGAGGAGCGAACAGCGCAACCAGCAGCAATGCCTTAAAAGCTGACAGTGGCAGGGTAAATTTCATGGTCTGTGTTCCGAATTAGCCGTGGATGTTTTTTATACGTATCTCAGCGCAAAAAACGACAAACGAGAAAAATTTGAATCCAAATAGCCTTTGCCTGCGAATAATCTTTAGGCAAGCGCACTAACGCGTCCTTGAAATTCACAAACTAGAGGTTGGTTTCATGCAACTTAGCAAACCCGTTGTATCTTTACTGCTGGCAGCGACGGTGGTCACGGCCCCGGCAAGCTGGGCCGGCCATCATCAAACTGGCAATATCGTTGAAGTGGCCCAGCAAGCAGGGCAGTTCAATACCCTGATTGCCGCCGCCGGAGCCGCCGGCCTCGCCGGTGCCTTGGCCGGGGAGGGTCCGTTGACGGTGTTCGCGCCCACCGATGAAGCCTTTGCGGCGCTGCCGCCGGGCACCGTTGAAAATCTGCTCAAGCCGGAAAACAAAGACCAGCTGGTGAGCATTCTGAGCTACCACGTGGCACCGGCGAGGCTTAAAGCCAGTGATGTGGTGGCCAGCGAGTCCATTGCTACCTTGAACGGCAAGCAGCCCATCATTACGGTCACTGGAGGGCAGGTGAAAATCGACGCTGCCAACATCATTAAGGTGGACATTGCAGCCAGCAACGGGGTGATCCACGTGATCGACAAAGTGCTGATTCCACCAAAGGCTCAGGCTGCCAGCCGCCAGACCCGAGAGTTACTGCAAATGGCCATAAGTCGCGGCGTGCCGCTGTTTAACCAGGGTAATGCCAAGGCCTGTGCAGATGTCTACGAAATGACCGTCGCAAGCCTTTTGAGCCTTGATCAGTCCTTAAGTGACCGCCATCGCCGAATGCTGACCAGTGCTATGGCCAGCGCTGAAAACATCCACGATGCCCGTGCTCGGGCTTGGCTTATGCGCGAAGCCATGGATGGGGTTTATGATGATGCAATGCCAAAACAACTTTCTGCCAACTGATTGGCCTGGGCGTTTGTCAGTCACCACGTATAGCAGCATGCCCACCTTGGTGGGCATGCTATTTGTTAGCGTCCAGGCGGTCTGATGGCCCTGGGTATCGTCCAGCGCATCGGCAGCGGCGACCCCAGCGCGGTGCGTGAGTGTGTGCAGGTTTACGGAGCGCGGGTTTGGTCACTGGCGCGACGTTTCACGCAAACCCAGGCCGATGCCGAGGATGCGGTACAGGAGATATTTATGGCGATATGGAAATCGGCTCACCGCTTTGACCCCAGTCAATCCGAGGAAGGTACGTTTATCACCATGATTGCCCGACGCCGGCTGATTGACGGGCTGCGGCGCGCCGCCGTGGACACCGAAGCGCTGGTCCAGTGGCCAGATCTGCACAGCCTGGACCCGACCAACAGCCCCAACAGCCCCAACAGCGTGGAACGGTCAGCGGAAGCCGCCTCAATTGCCGAGCTGCTGAAAACCTTCGAAAGCCCTCAGCGCGAGGTCATCACCATGGCCGTATACGGCGGCTATTCACACTCAGCCATTGCCCATCACCTCAGCCTGCCGTTGGGAACGGCAAAAACCCTGCTGCGGCGGGGGCTGGACGATGTGCGCCGTGTTCTCAGGCTGGCCCGGGAGGAACTGCTATGAGCGGGTCAGACAAAACCCCCGTAGACCAAAATTCTACGGAAGACGACGATTATTCGGCGGCGGCCATCGACCGGGTAATGGCTGACGCGGCCAGCCTGGAGCCTCTGCCCCCGGCCCTGGCTGCCAGCATCATCCGCGACGGTGAGGCGATGCTGACTGGGTCCAGGATGCCCGGCAATGACCGATCAGGCATTCCGTTAAAGACGCCCTGGTGGCGGAGTCCCGCTCCCGCCTGGGGCGCAGCCTTTGCCAGTTTGCTGCTGGCATTTGGATTGCTTTTGCTGTCGCCGGGTTCTCCAGGGACGCCCACCGCACTGGAGCTGGACCAAATGCTGGCTGAAACCGCCGCCGCCAGCACCTTGGACTGGCAAGGGATGGGGGATCCAACCTACGCCAACGTCAGCGGCTATGTGCGCTGGGATAGCCGCAGCCAGCGTGGCGTCATGCAGCTTACGGGTTTACCGGTGAACAACCCCAGGCAGCAGCAGTATCAGCTCTGGATTGTTGACCCCCAGCGAGATGCCAATCCGGTGGACGGCGGCGTGTTTAACGTCACCGACGGTGACAATCTGGTGGCCATCAACGCCAAACTGCAGGTGATTAACCCGAAGGCCTTTGCCATTACTCTGGAACAACCCGGTGGTGTGGTGGTGTCCAAGGGGCCGCTGCTGGTGATCGCCAGCAGCTGAGGCGGTGCCCAAAGTTGTCGATGGATAGTCGTCTTAGAAGCGTAGTTAGCGAGGCTGCAGCAGCCAGACCTTTTCCCTGGCCGGGCAGTGGTTTTTGAGCCCGCCGACCACGGGCTGATCCACCAGCAGGGTTAGCTGATGGCTGGCACCGTAATGGTCATGGACCTCTTCATCGCCTAGGGAAAAGGGCGGCCCAGCCATGGCCTGCTGGTCATACTCAAACACGATCAGCAGCTGAACCGCGGTTGGGCACAGGGCCTTAATGGCTGCGCAGTAGTCAGCCCGCATCTCAGGGGGCAGGGCCACCAGGGCCGCACGATCGTAGACACCGTCAACGGCTCCTAGAATTTGCCTATTCAGAGCAAAAAGGTCGCCAACAAAAACCTCCAAACTGCCGCTGCACTGCCGTTGCAGCTCGCCGCTGTAAGTCACCGTGGGCTGCAGCTCAAGGTCCTCAAACAACTGGGTTACCGCCAGCTCGCTGAGCTCTGCGCCTACCACCCGGTATCCCTGGCTCAGCAGCCAGGGTATGTCCTGAGTTTTTCCACACAGGGGTAGAAATATCCGGCTTTGCGGGCCCAGTTCCAGATGCTGGACATTGGCCTTGAGCAGCGGGTTGCCCGCGGGCTGGTGGAATCCAATTTCACCTAAGTCCCATCGTTCAATCCAGAATTTTGGTTCCATATCAACGCCTCGTCAGTACAGCAGCCGACCAAAAGAGACCGTTTTCTCCGTTTGTTGTCCCAGTCGGATCGCTGATCAAGCCCTTTAGCGGTCTGCCAGTGAAAAGCGCCGGAAACTGGCCAGTGAAAGCCAGGCTCCCAGCAAGGTATATACAATCATCAGGCTGATGGGAGCCAGTACCGACCTCGTGACGTTCCTGATCGGTGTCTCAACAAACTGCGGCCGCGGCAACTGTGAAAACTCTGCCAGAGTCAGGCGTCGGCCGGCGATGATGGGTGCCTGCAGGGCCTCCACCCAGCGTTGGCGCAGCCCGTGGGCATCGGCCTGGAAGCGTCCCTGGCGGCTCAAACTGCTGCCGGCAAGCTCCGCCAGCGCCGACTGAGTGAGACTGGCCGGAGACAGATAGGACATGGCCGCCGCCAACCGTTGCTGGGCCTTCAGTCGGGCGTTGAATTCGGCGCTGATGGGTGCAACGGCCGCTTCCACCCGCTGTTGCACCAATACGTAGGTTTTGACAAACGGCGCCACCGCGCTGTCCTTGACCGCTTCAACTTCCGGATGATCAACCAGGTAACCGGCCAGCAGCTCCCGTCCCTGGGCGTTGGCCTGATTCTCAGCGGCTCGTGCGGCGGCGATGTACTGCATCCTCGATGGCGTTGGGCTGAGGGTCTGGGCCACCATGGAGACCACCGCGGGTAACAGCAGGGTTATTCCGGCCCAGGCCATCAGCAATATCAGCGCATTGCTGTCCGAGCCCTGGTTGCGGGCCACCACCAGCGCCGACAGGCTGGCCCAAAAGGCCGCGTAGGCTGCCACTAGCAATGACCAGATCAGCAGCCTGGGCCAGGCCTGGGGCGCCCCTGGCTCCGGCGCAAAGGCCAGCCAGCCCAGCAGGCCGCCGCCGATCACTGCCCCTGCCACCACTGCGGTGCGAACGGCGATTCGGGCCCAGGCAACCTGCCCAGGGCTAATGGGCTGGGCCAGCAGCAGACCCAAGGCCCCGGACTCCCGATCCGCTGACAGCACGCTGTAGCTTAGCCCCAGGATCAGCAGCGGCATCAGGTAAACCACCACAAAGGCCAGGTCAAAGCGACCCTGGGCCAGCAGCGCCGGGTTGTCCACCTGATAGCGCCGAAACATGTCATCAGCCCTGCCCATGGCGCTGATGTCAGCCTTGTCCGGGCGCAGGTCCGCGCTGCCAATGTTGAGCTCTGCCAGAGGGCCGGGGGGTTTGAGCAAGGCGGTGCTTACCGTATTGGGCAAACCCGCCGTGGCAGCCTGTTGGGCGCTGAGCTCGCCCTTGGCAAGGCCCGCTAACTGGCGGCTCTCGCGCTCCAGAGCAAGGGCCAGTTCACTCTGGGCCGCCGCAAGCTGTTCCAGCTGCCGGGCTTTCCAGACGCTGCCGCTCCAGGTGGCGTAAAACACGCAGATCAGTGCCAGGGTCACCACCAGCGGCAGGCTGCGCTCGCGACTGAGCAGGCGTAAATCCTGCCGGATGATGGGTTTGAGCAGGCGCTTCATGGCTTCAAACCTTCGGCCGCCCGCGCCGGCTCAACAGCAAGGCCAAAGCGAAGGGTCCAATGGCCCAAACCAGCAGCAGCAGAAGGTCAAGGCGGTGCCGCCCTAGCAGTTCACTGGTTTGGGGTGGGTCGTAATGAAACTGGGCGATGGAATCCCAGGTCTGCTCCTGGGCCACATAAAATCGTTTGCCGGCGCCCTCAACGGCCTGCACCTGGTTTAGCTGGGCGACAAAGTTGCGCCGATGGCGTTCCGCCGCCAGGCTGAAATGGCGTTGGGCATAGGGGTCTGCGCCGGCCATGGCCATGGACAGCTGACGGATCGCCAGTGCCGGCGACAGCACCGATGCGGCCTGCTGCAGGCGCCGGTGAGATTCATAGGTTTGCCAGAGCTGGTTAAAGTTATGATCAAAAATTGGCGCGTCAATTTCCTCCAGGCGCTGCAGGAAGACGGCGCTGAAATTCACCGGTAGCGCCTCGACACTATCCACCTTGTACCTGGCCAGCAGCTCTTCGGTCAACCGGGAACGGATCTGGGCGATGCGCTGGCGTGGGTCTTCGGCCAGGCCCGACTGATCACCTTCGGCCCGTCGAATGCCGGCCCAAAATTCCGCCGGGCTGGGGGTTGGGTACATCGAGCCTGCCACATCCGCCGCCACCCGGGGCACGGCAATGGTGATCAGCAGCCACAGGGCGGTCAGCACAAAAAAGGCCTGGCGACGGCTGCCAGAAAGGCTGGACACCAGCAGCGACAGCCCGGCAAAGCTGATCAGGTAGAGCAGATAACCCAGTGCCATCACCGCCAGGCGGGGCCCGCTGCCCTGGTGGTCTGCCAAGGGCGCGGCCAGGGCAAAAACCACCAGGCACAGGACAATCACCGGCACCAGCACCACCAGCAGGGCTCCCAGCGCCGCGATGCCTTTGCCCATCAGCAGCTTTGGCAGACTTAGACCCTGGCTCATGGCCAGGCCTAGGGTGCCACCTTCCCGTTCGCCGGCGACGGCGCCGAAGGTCACCACGATGACAAACAGAGGCACAATAAACTGCAGCACCCAGGCCACCGACAGGGCGCCAAAGCGGGAAAAATCGGCGTTGTCTTCAGCGGGCCGATATTGGGCCAGGTTCATTCGGTGGGCTTCCAGCCAGATCATAGACCCCATATAAGGGCTGACCCCTGGGTCCAGCGCCGCCGGCAGCAGTATGGGGCGAAAAGCGTACTGGCCAAAGTGGGCCGCGGCGTGGGGGTTCTTGGCCCCCTGGCCCAGAAAGTTGTCCCGCTCAGCCTGGCCGGCGATGGTTTGATCCAGCAGCTGGGTGCGGGTGGTCTGCAGGCCGCTGGCCGCCGCGATGGCAATCAGCAGCACACAGAAAAAAGCCAGCCATCGGAAGCGGCCGTCCCGCACAATCAGTTTGAGTTCTTTGCCGGCTATCGCGCGATACATTACAGGCCTCTGTTGCTGGCAGTATGGGTCCCGACAACGGCCGGGATGCAATGGCTGCTAGGCATTTTCAATCTCCGATCTGACCCTAAGGCGCGGCTATCAGTCATGCATGTGCTGCAGGTAAAGTGTTTCAATATCGCCATAGGCTTTGTCGCTGGTGGCAAAAAAATCCACTAAATTGCCCTGTTTCATGATGCCGATATGGCTACCGACCTCCTTGGCCCGAAACACGTCATGGGTGGCCATCAGCGCCGCTACGCCGCCGGCGGCCACGCCCTTTAGCAGCTCGGTAAATTCATTGGCGGCCTTTGGGTCCAGTCCGGACAGGGGTTCGTCCATGATCAGCGCCTGGGCATTTTTGGCCAGGGCTATAGCGATACCGACTTTTTGCCGCATACCCTTTGAGTAGGTGGAAAGGGGGGCATCCAGTGCGCCGGCCTGCAGCCCCACCTGATCGGCCAGGGCTTCTGCCCGCTCGCCGCTGAGGGTAGTGCCGGCCAGCTCAGCAAAGAAGGCCAGGTTTTCCCGGCCGCTGAGGGCGCCGTAAAGATTTACCACCTCAGGAATGTAGGCCAGCATGGCTTTGGTTTTGGCCGGCGCTGCCACCACGTCATGGCCGCCCACCAGGGCCTGGCCGCTGGAACGCTGAATGAAATTTAGAAACAGCTCAATGGTGGTAGTTTTGCCGGCCCCGTTGGCGCCCAGCAGGCAGCAGATTTGCCCAGGCTCCACCGTTAGGTTGAGCCCATTGAGGGCTATGGTTGAACCATAGCGTTTGGATAAATCGATTGCCTGCAGCATTTTGCTCCCTCCGGCCCATGGTCAACGCGGCCACTGTCCGCCGCCTGGCAAATCATACCCTAAAACTGGGCTGGTCCGCGGCCCTGGATTCAGGCGGGGAGCGCGCCACTGATGGCTGGACTTGTTCAGAGGCTGGTTAAATTTGTCGATGAAACCAGCCAACGTGAACAATCCGGGGGTAGCCTGCGGTCACATCCGCCACCCGGTGCTGCAGGGTTTCGTTGATCTCAAACAGCAGGGCATCACCCGCTATCGGATTAGCAACGTCGGCCACGAGGGTCTGCTCTGGCATGCTTCGCATTTCCAGATTTCCGCCGCTGAAGTCACCCTCTGACATATTCAGGCTCATGGGTACAACCCGCTGGTAGCGTCTGCCGTCAGCCAATTCCACCGGCGGGCTCTTGTCGTTATGCCAGTTGCTGAAGTGGTTTTTCCCTGGCACGCGGCGCACCGTGTTGCCGCCCCACAGATCGATGGGCTGACCCACTATCTGGCTGATGGTGTGTCGAACTTCGGGCTGATTGAACAGAGCAAAAAATCCGTTTTCAATGCGCTGATCATCACAGGTTTCTACGCAGCCAATGCCAGGGGTGAGCCGCTGGGTAAAAGAAGCCTGGCTGATCATCTCAGCAATGCTCTGGCGCAAACTGGGCTCGATCAACCCGGCTAAATGCACAAAGTGATTGTCCGCAAAACCCTTTGCCAGCTGCTGGCATTGAGTCAGGTCCGGTACCTGAGTTTCCTGATGTCGAAGTTGTAGCACCGCAGAGCAACACATTGTTGGCAGCGCTCCAGTATAAGTGCGCCCATCGGCTACATGCCCAATATGTTGCTCAAATGGTCATTTCTCATCAGCATCGGCTTATTTTCTGGAAGCCCCATAAAGTAGGTTCCACCAGCGTGATGGTGGCTCTGGGCAGCCTTTGTGGAAAGCACGACAGCGTTGGCGCCGCTGCTGATCTGACAGAGCAATTTCCCTTGAGCCAAAGACGCAATATGACCGCCTTCAGCCATCTGCCAACGGCGGGCAATCATGCCACCCCGGATCAGATCCAAACCGTCATGAATGCGCTGTGGGGGCCGGATCCGTGGCAGCAATACACCCGGCTGACCATCGTACGCAACCCCTGGGCCCGGGCCGTGTCCTGGTGGGACTATGCCCGTAACCAGCTGGGCGCCGAGCTGGACTTTGAGCAGTGCCTGGAAAATACCGAGCGCGCCTACTGGTTCGATGGCCAGGGTGCCCGCCTGGCAACGGTGTATCTGCGCTGTGAGCAGCTGGATCAGGACTATCAAAGGTTCTGTGATGAGCACGCATTGCCCTGGCATCCCCTGCCACGGCTGCGCCGCGGAACTCGTGATCACCGCAAACCCTACTGGGACTACTTCAATGACCAATCCAGGCAGCGGGTAGCGGACAATTTCGCCCTGGAAATAGACCAGTTTGGCTATCAGTTTGGGGATCCGGCGTGAGCGCTGAAGGGCCGCCGCAATCCGCCGTTGCCTGGCCTGGATTGCTAACCCCGTCGGTACTGGCGGAATTTCATCAGCAGCTGGAGGGGGCGGTGTGGCAGCCGCGCTGCAGCGCCGGCGGGAGTGTGGATATGTTGGCGCCAGCCCGGCATGGCGCCCTGACCGGCAAAATCTGCGACTACTTTTCTCACCCGCGTCTGATCCGGGAGCTCGATTTGATTACCGGCTTAAGTCTCAGCCATTTTTTGGGCAACGTGGTTCGGATCAGTTCCCCTGGGGGGTTTAGCTGGTCACACCAGGAGTTTCCCGTCGCGATGGCGGTGAATTTGTCGGCCCAGCGCTTACTGGGCTGGGATCTCAAGCCCGGTGATGGGCGAATTTTGGATCTGCGGCAGGCGCGCCGGCATTCGCTCCCTCCCCAACAGGCTCCGCAGACGTTAATCGAGGGTTATTTCGTTTAGCGGGCCGCAGCTGCTCAGCCTTCGAGGTAAGCGCATCATCGACATCATCACCCTATATCACCATGCAAAAGTCTGATTAGTGAGCCTGCAATTCTGCCATTATGGTGGGCGGTCACTACCAAGGACCATCGCGTGCCAGAATCCACCGAATGCTCAGCACTGATTTGCGGCGCCGGCCCCAGCGGCCTGGCCGCCGCCCTGATGCTTAAAGACCGCGGCTGGCGCAATATCGTGCTGGTTGAGAAACGCCCCTCGCCGGACCAGTTTGAACGCAGCAAATCTTTTAACTATCAGCTGGACGGTCGTGGCCAGCGGCTGCTGGAACGATTGGGTTTTGAAGCCTCTACTCTGAAGCGGTATGGCTTGCCCAATGATCACTTCAAACTGATTAATTTTTCTCCCGAGGGCAAGACCAAAACCGTTGTGCCGCCGATCCTGGTGCCGGACCGCAAAACCCCTTACTGGATGACCCGCAACAAGCTGCTGGCAATGCTGCAGGAGGAAGTGGCCCGGATTAATACCGCAGGTGATATCCGTCTGCTGTACGGCCATCGATTCAGTCATTTGGAATCCGGCACTGCCGGTGAGGCCACAGCGGTGTTGGAAGACGCTGAGGGCAATCGCCTGAATCTGCGTCCTCAGCTGGTGCTGGGTTGTGACGGGCTGTGGTCCCGGGTGCGGGCGGCGCTGGCTGATCGCAGTGGCAGTCCCGAGGACTTTCACATGCACCAGTATCCCTCTCCCAGCACCGGCCTGACCTACAAAGTGCTGAACCTGCCCTCAACCTTCACCGTCAGAGGCACAACCCAGGCCGTGGATAACCATGAGCTGGCCTATGCTTTTGAGTCCACCTATAAAGAGCCCGGCCGAAAAATGGCCCTGTTTGCGCTGCCCACAGCGTTACCGGAGGACCCGCGCAGCGCGAACATTATCTTGAAGCCCGACCATCAGCTGTGGAAGCTCGATGGGGTTGAGGCCGTGACCCGGTTTTTGGTGGAAGGTTTTCCGCAGCTCGATATTGAGCAACTGCTGGGTGAGCAGGAGCTGAGAGAATTCGCCGAGCTCAAGCCCGGGCAGTTTCCTGCGCCTCAGTACACAAAAAAAATCTATGGGGCGCTGGATCAACAAGGACACCAGCACGGCCTGTTGTTGGGTGATGCAGCCCACGCCTTTCCGCCGGATCTTGGGCTGGGAGTCAATTCAGCGTTGGAAGATCTGGCGGAATTTGAGCAGCACCTGGACTCGGCAAACAATCAATTGGGTGACGCCTGCCGCCAGTATGAGGCTGAGCGGATTGCGCAAAGCGCCGCCCTGGTCAAGCTGGTGCAGCAGGTTCATCCCTATCAGTACGGCCAAGATCCGCTGCGGCTGAAACTTTGGATGATGGGTTTCCTGCTGCAGCTGTCATTGCACAAGATCTCCCGCGGATTGGTCGAGATGCCGGGTTTCATGCTGTCCCAGAAACATCGGATGCCCTTCACGGAGATCCTGACCCGATTTCGCCGGGGTAGGCGGACGGTTTATGGCATTGGTGCGGCGCTGTTGCTGGGCGGGGTGTGGTTGCTGGCCTGACTGAAGTAGGGAGGCTGTGCCGGGAGTGTGAGTTGTCTCGGCAGGCCGTGGAACCCTACAGCCGCGTCCCGGCTTAGGCAGGAACCCGATGGGTGGCAGCCACGCACGAGGCCTGGTCATACACCCCGGCCATCAGGTTCATGGTCTTGGCGACGGCCTCAAGATCTTGGTTGGCGAATAGCGTGGTGGCCAGGGAAGTCAGCAGTTCCTGGCGAAACTCCGCATAGCGATCGGTCACCTGATGGCCCAGCTTCGACACCTGATAGGTGACACCCTTTTTTCCTCCCAGGCTGGTTTTTTCAATCAGCCCCGCCTTAAGCAGCTTGCGAATGCTGTACTGAAGATTGGACTGATCGTCTCGCTTCAGCAGCCGGCCAATTTCAGAAATGCTCTTAGCCCGTTCATGCATGCGAATCACGTGCAGCACCGCCGTATCGGCACCGGAAAACGGGTGGCCGTGACAGCAGGCCAGGCAGTCCGACTGCCAGCGCTCAAAGGCTGAGGCCGCCCGCAGCAGAGAAAATTCCATTTCAGTGATGGCCACTTCCGCATCATCGGTGGCCAGATGCCAGTGTTTGTCCAGCCGCCGTAGCTGATCGGCAGGCGCGGTGTCAAGGTTATTCATGAGCAAAAAGCCTGCTTGTAGAAAGTGAGTAGTAACATTATGCTTAAATTTACGTTAAAAACCGAATACCACAATTCTGACCAATCTGAGGGGATATTTATGGGGCAGTGGACCGCACGTTCTGTTTTAAGCGCAGCGATAGGCGGCATTCTTGCTGCCGGTAGCGCCCAGTCACAGGTGCTTGAGGAGGTCGTAGTAACGGCCCAGAAGCGCGAGCAAAGCCTGCAGGATGTGGGTATTGCGATCACGGCCTTTACCGGTGACCAGCTGCGGGCCCTGGGTGTGGAAGAGAGTTTTGACGTGGCCTTGTTCTCCCCCGGAGTGCACATTTCCGGCAACCTGGCGGGCCAAAATACCCAGTTCACCATCCGCGGGGTGACCCAAAACGACTTCAACGATATTGTCGAGGCGCCCAACGCGGTGTATCTGGACGACGGCTATATTGCCGTGGCCCAGGCCCAAACCTTCGCCGTATTTGACGTTGATCGGGTGGAGATCCTGAAAGGCCCCCAGGGCACCTTGTTTGGCCGTAACGCCACCGGCGGATTGATTCACTACCTGTCCCGCAAGCCCAGTTTTGATGAAACGGAGGGTTTTCTGGACGTCACCTACGGCATGTTCGACAGCAACGCCGATGCCGATCAGATCCGGCTGGAGGGCGCCATCGGCGGCCCGCTGTCTGACCGTGTTGCCGGTCGCGCGGCCTTTATGTACAACACCAACGACGGGTACTTAAACAACCTTTACCCGCTGGGCGCGCCTGCCGGAGGCCCTGGATCCGCGCCTCCCGGCGTCGGCGCCGGGGCTGACATGGGTGACGCTGAAACCCTGGCCCTGCGGGGCACTTTGGATTTTCAGATCAGCGACTCACTGCTGTTTCGGGTGTCCGCCAACTACGCCGAGAGCGATGTGGCCACCGGCCCCTATCAGTCCAAGTCCACCATTGCCGTGCTGGATGCCAACGGTGAGCTGGTCAACGTTATTGATACCCCGCCCAATGAAACCCGCCTGAGCATCTTCGGCAGCGGTGACGGCGGCGCTGACGCCATTGATGGTGATCAGTTTCTGCCCGGCGGTGGCATTGGTTTGCCCGGACGTCCGGTGCCCGGCGGCGATTTCTTCGGCTACATCGACCCGGACGGCGCCGACTTTGACACCAGCGGCGACTTTGCCTTCCAGGACCAGGGCTTTACCGATACCTGGGGCATCAACGGCCGCTTTGAGTACGACATGGCCAATGGCATGCTGCTGACCGCCATCACCGACTATAAAGACTACGAAAAGCTACTGTTTATTGACGTGGACTCAGCGCCGGTGAATCAGCTGGCCAACTACGCCGGGGTGGATTCCAGCAGTCTGACCCAGGAAATTCGCCTCAACTGGGAAACCGACCGCAGCCGCTGGGTGGCGGGTTTTTACTATCTGAATATTGATACCCGGTCAGACAATGGCCTGAAGGCCCCGGCCAACAGCATCGCCGGCAGCCCACCCTTTGCGCCGGTGGACATCGGCGTGGTGGCGGATCTGGAAACCGATTCTTACAGCCTGTTTGGCCAGGTTGAGTATGACTTCACCGATCGGCTAACCGGCATTTTTGGCCTGCGCGCGATCCAGGAAGAAAAAGATTTCAGTACCGGAATTGGGGTATTTTTGTCCCAGGGCAACTTCACCGTCAACCAGGGAGATTTCCTGCCCAACGCCTTCGGCGCCGGCTCGCCGTATTTTTTCTCTGACGATATCTCCGATACCCTTTGGGCCGCCAAAGCCCAGCTGGACTTCAGGGTCAACGACGATTTGCTGGTTTACGGCGGCATCAATCGCGGGGTCAAGGCTGGCAGTTTCAACGCGCCGCTGCTGGGCGCTTTTCTCGGTTCCGGTGGTAACGACGCGCTGCCCTACGGCGAAGAAAAGCTGACCTCCTATGAAGCGGGTTTCAAAGCCACCTTCGGTGACGGTCGCAGCCGACTGAACGGCACCTTCTTCTATTACGACTACACCGACTACCAGGCCTTTTTGTTTGTTGGCGTGGGTGGCGTGGTCATCAACGCAGACGCGGATAACGTCGGCGCGGAGCTGGAGTTTGTAACCTCACCGGCGGAAGGTTGGGATGTGCTGCTCAGCGTGTCGGCCTTTGATGCCACGGTGAAGGACGTGCTGCTGCGCAACGGCTCACCCCTGCCACCACGGGATGTGGATCCTACCTATTCCCCAGAGTTCCAGGCCACGGCTTTAGTGCGCTACGAGTGGCCGGCCCTGGGCGGAACCATGCACGTGCGGGGCGACGTCAGCTACTCCGACGAGTTCTATTACAACCTGCGCAACTTTGATGCCGATAAGTTTGATTCTTACACCCTGGTCAACGCATCCCTGGGCTGGGCCAACGCGGACCAAACCCTGGACCTGACCCTGGATATTAATAACCTGAGCGATGAGCGCATTGGCGTGCAGGGCTTTGACCTGGCCACCCTGTGTGGCTGCAACGAGGTGGCCTATCAGCCGCCGCGCTGGGTTGGGGTTTCTGCCCGGTGGTCTTTCTAGTCCATATAACCTGGTCCATCTAACAGGGAGTAAAGCGCATGGGTCATCAGCAATCGCCGATCCTGGGCGACAATAAACTTAAGCTGGGGTTTTTCTCCCCCAACTGTTCCAGCGGCATGTCGGTAACCAAGGTGCCGGAACGCTGGGTCAATAGCTGGGATAACAATATCCAGCTGGCCCAGTTGGGCGATGAGGCGGGGATTGAATTTATCCTGCCCATTGCCCGTTGGATCGGCTACGGGGGTGAAACGGATTTTCATGGCAGCGTGCTGGAAACCGTCACCTGGGCCACCGGCCTGCTGGCCCACACCAAACGGATCAACGTCTTTGCCACGGTGCACACGGCCTTCATCCATCCGGTGGTGGCGGCCAAACAGCTGGCCACCGCCGACCAGCTGAGCAGCGGCCGGTTGGGCTTGAACGTGGTTGCCGGCTGGAACAAGCCGGAATACGACGCCTTCGGTGTGGACCTGCCCGAAGCCCACGAAGATCGCTACGCCCTGGCCCAGGAATGGTTTGATGTGGTGCAGGCGATCTGGAATCACCAAGGCCCCTTTGACTGGGCCGGTAAGTTTTTCAACCTCAAAGGTGTATATGGGTATCCAAGGCCCTTTGACGGCAATCCGCCCATTATGAATGCTGCTGGCTCAAGCCAGGGTCGGGGCTTCGCCACCCGCAACGCCGATTTTCTGTTTTGCATCTCGGTGGATCCAGACCAGTCCCGTCAGGAAGTGATCGATATCCAGGAGGGCGGCAAAGCCCACGGTCGCAATACCGGCGTGTTTACCCTGGGTCACGTGGTCTGCCGACCCACCCAGGCTGAGGCCGAAGACTATCTGCGCCACTACGCCGATGAAAACGCCGACTGGGATGCGGTGGACAATCTAATGCGGCTGCAGGGCATGCACGCCCAGTCCTTCCCCGCTGAGGCCCTGGAGATGCTCCGTGGCCGATTCGCCGCCGGCCACGGCACCCTGCCCCTGGTGGGGGATCCTGACACTGTGGCCGCTGAGCTTAAGCGGGTCAGCGACGCAGGCTTTGCCGGTTGCACCCTGTCCTTTGTGGACTACGCCAAAGAGTTTCCCTACTTCCGCGATGAGGTCATGCCCCGGCTGGAAAAAATGGGGCTGCGCCAGCCGATGCCCAGCATCGTTTCCTGATGGCCCTGAGCCGCCGTCATTTTGTCGAGGCAGGTTCTGCGGGCCTGCTGACCTTTATGGTGGCGGGCTGCAAACGTCAGCTGACCCCAGCCCAGGCCAAGATCCAGCGGGCCGAGCTGGGCGCTCTGGTCCTCAGTGAGGCACGCATCGCTGATGCCCTGGCAGATCAGCTGGTACCCGGCGCCGCCGATGCCGGCGTTGCCTATTTTCTGGATCACCAGTTGGCGGCTCCGGCGGATCAGCAGCTGCTGATGATCAAATACCTGGGGGTTCCCCGGCCCTGGCGAGGGTTTTACCGGGAGGGTCTGCGCAACGTTAACGTGGCTGCAAATACCCTTTACGGGAAAAGTTATGTTGACCTGGATCAACCCCAGGCCGCAGCCCTGGCGGGTATGTTGGCTGCAGGCACCATCGAGGATTGGGACGGTCCGCCACAGGGGCTGTTTTATTTTGTCCTGCGCAGTGACGCTATCGACGTGGTTTACGGCACCGAAGCCGGATTTTCCCGCCTCGGCCTTACCTATGAGGCCCACGTCAGCCCGCCCAGTGAGTGGGGCCAATGAAACTACCCGGCGAAAAAGTTGATGTAATCATTGTGGGTTCCGGCGCTGCCGGCAGCACCATGGCGGCCAAGCTGGCCCAGGGCGGCAAAAGCGTCCTTATTTTGGAGGCGGGTCCTGCGCGAAAAGACACCGATCTGGTGAGCTCGGGTATCTGGGCCCGACGCCTGAAGTGGAATGGCGCGCCGGTGCTGGAAGATGGCGCCAACCCGGTGGGCCACAGCTTTAACGCCGGTCTTGCCGTGGGCGGCAGCGCCATGCATCACTACGCGGTTTGGCCCCGCATGCATTCGGAAGATTTTCGCATGCGCAGCGACCATGATCGCGGCCTGGATTGGCCCATCAGCTATGACACGCTGCGGCCCTATTACGATGAGGTACAGCGGGTCGCGGGCATTGCCGGCGACGCAGACCAGGAAACCTGGCGACCCCCGGGAGATCCCTATCCCATGCCGCCTGTGCCCCTGTTCAGCCAGGGACGGGCCATCGCCGGCGGTTTTTCCGCCCAGGGCATGAGTACCGCGCCCCTGCCCCTGGCCATTACTACCACCCCCTATAACGGCCGTTCGGTGTGCCTGTGGGACGGCTGGTGTGACGCCGGCTGCCCCATCGGTGCCCTGGCCAACCCGGCCACGGTGTATTTACCTCAGGCTCAGGCTGCCGGCGCTATGCTGGTAGCGGACACGCCGGTGGTTCGGGTGTTGACCCAGGGCGATCGAGCCACCGGGGTTGAGGTGATCAACTCTGAGGGCCAGCGACAAACCCTGTTAGCCGACACCGTTATTCTGGCTGCCTTTGCGGTGCAAAACCCCCGCCTGATGCTAGCCTCAGCCAACGATGCCCATCCCGGCGGCCTGGGAAATTCCAGCGGTATGCTGGGGCGTTACATCATGTCCCATTCCGCCGGCCTGGTGTTTGGCCTGTTTGAGCAGGAAACCCAGCCCACCCGAGGCGCCTTCGGCGGTCAATTGGTCAACCAGGACCATTACGCCAAAGACAGCCACGCCGACGCCGGCGCCTTCGGCAGCTATCAATGGATGATCGCCCAGGCGGTTCGGCCCAACGACCTGCTGGGAATTGCCAGTACTCGGCCGGATCTTTTTGGCCAGGCCCTGAGCGACTTTATGCCCAAGGCTGCGCGCCACTTTGCCGGCATGACCGCGGTGGTGGAAGACCTGCCCGTGGCAGACAACCGGGTCAGCATCAGCGATCAGCGCGACGATCACGGGGTGCCCCTGGCCAAGGTCAGCCACAGCTGCAGTGAGCCATCCAACGCCCTGTGGCGAGCGACCTTAGAGGAAGGCCAATCGGTTTTTCGGGCTGGCGGCGCCACCGAGGTGTGGACCGGTCCCCAGGGCGCCATGCACATTATGGGTGGCACCATCATGGGAGCCGATCCGGCAAGCTCCATCACCGACAGCTTTGGGCGCTGTCACGACATCCCCAATCTACTGGTTGCTGGACCGGGGCTGTTCCCTACCAGCGGCGGGGTCAATCCGACCTTTACCGTGCAGGCGCTGGCGGCTCGTAGTGCTGACCATCTGTTGGGTAAGACTGTTTGAGTCTGTGGTTTGGCCGTTTTGAGCTGGTTCGGGTCAAGCGGCTTCGAGACGGTCGTTGAGGTGCAGGTCCCCTTCCTCAGGGTCGCTGTGAACACGTCCGTGTGCGCTCGACCTCGGCATCCATGCCTCGGACGCCCTGAGGAAGGGGACCT
>CAYGPO010000073.1:0-5346 GCA_964351665.1 uncultured Gammaproteobacteria bacterium
GCTATGGCTATGAGTTTTCACCCGATCGTCCAATCTGGACTCGCTAGCTGAGACCAGTCATCCGACCTTCATGAATAATGCGGGCTAGAGTCCGGGTCATCCGGGCCCTTGGTGGTAAGCCCAGCCGCTTAGCTTTTGGCCGGAGCCGACCCTTTGGGAGTAAACATCGCCATCATTTTCTGCAGCTGCTCCATACCCTGATTGCCCAGGGGCATATACATTTTCAGCAGCTTTTCCGGGTCACTCATGTCCTTCACCGACTCGCTCATTTTAGCGTAAATTTCAGCCATCAGCTTTTCCTGCAGCTGCTCAACGTCGGGCAGGCCCATCACGGTGCGAGCTTCCTGGGGGGTCATATTCAGCTTAATGTTGACTTTCATGGGTAGATCCGGCGACTGGGAAAACCCCATTTTCCGCTGTCGATGTGGAAAAAGCCATGAGTGGCCATGAATAACCCGCGCAGCAGCGTAAGAGGGCCTCAGGCGGCGTTTTCGATACCTGGCGCCTTGGGTAGAGCCGCCAGTTCTGGCTGGTCTCTAAGGATGATCAGGCGGCCCTGGTCGTCGATTTGCTGTTTGTCCCCTAACATTCGTAATCCGGGCAGCTGGGTTATGGGGGTTTCCGGCGGATGCCCATTGGCTATTAGAACCTGGGCGATGGCCATTTCCAGCAGGCAGTAATAGGGGTTGGCCCGGGTTTCCTCTTCCTCAGCATCCTCACCGGCGACGTGGAAATCTCCATCCATGTGCCATTTGTTGAGCACCAGGGTAGTGCTGACAGCCCGCAGGTTGTTCAGAGTCTGATCGATGGCGGCAGCGGATAATTCCAGGTCCAGCTCCTCCATGTAACTGAGTACGGCCACCGCTCCCACGTTGTGCAACAGCCCAATCATGAAGGCCTTGTCCTGATCAACGGCATTGCCGGTGGCGTGATGTGCCAGCAGCCGGCAAGTGGCCGCAACCTGGGTTGCCGTGGCCCAGACTCTGGAACCGGCGGCATAGAGGGGTCTGGAGCGAAAGGTGAACATCTGCTGCACCGCCAGGGTCATCACTACGCTGGCGGCTCTGGCCATTCCCATTCTAACCAGGGCTTCCTCGGCAGAGCAGATTTCCGTGCGCCCGCCAATCAGTGCAGAGTTGGCGGCGGCCACCAGTTTGCCCGCCAGGGCAGGGTCCTGCTCAATCAGTTGGGCAAGGTCTTTGATGGCGCTGTCTTCATCTTCCAGCAGGCTGCGCACCCGCACCGCAATGGCCGGCATGGCGGGCACGCTAATGGCTCCGTTGTGAAAATCTTCAAACAGCTGGCGCAGCACGCCAGCGCCCACTTCATTGATTTCCACGTCGTGCACAGCCAGCTTTTCCTCGCTGGCCTGTTCCGCCTGCTCAAGCTGTTTGCGATCGATTCTCAGCACCAGCGAGTCTTTCAGGAACTTGATTGAATCGTTGCCTCTGGCCTCGGCAAATACCGGCTGCAGCGCGCGCTGGTCGGTGTCACTGAAAGTGAAGGCTTTGCCCTGGGCGGGGTAAAACTTAATTTCACCGTCCACCAGGTGCAAAAACCAGTTGCGCTCGCCGTAGGTCTCAACCACTGTCCCCTTGGCCATGACGGATCGTTTTCCGTTGTCCAGCAGCGATTGCCGCAGGGCAGGTTTCAGGTTACTCAGCGTGCTGATGGATAGGAGGCGCTCATCATCCATGGTGTATTCATCAAACCGTATAGTCCGAAATGTATCGGCCGCCGACACAAATTCTTAAGCCTGCTGGCAGCCCGTCACCATCGGCCTTCGGGCCAGGCTGACAGCAGCGGTTACAGGCAGTCGTCTTCCAGGCCGCTGAAAAACAGGCTATCGGTATCGGCACCAACGGTGAGCTGGAATTGTCGACTGATGGCGTTATTGAGAATTTCCACCGTATAGGGCGAGTTACCCAGGTCCGCGGCGGTTGGCGTGCCAGAAATCACGCCGCTGGTTGGGTCAAGGCTAAGTGAGGCCGGCAGGCCGGTTACAAAAAAGTTGCCCTGGGGGTTGTCGAACAGGCGCCCTGCGGGAAGTCCCGCCAGCAAACCCACCACCACGCGGGAACCGCTTTGGGTACAGCGAGCGAAGGGAATCTCAACCACGTTAACGGTCACCTCAGCCGATCCGCATAGGGGCGGGGCAGCGTCGTCGCAGGCTTCATAGCGAAAGCTGTCAGGGCTCAGGTCTGAGCCATCGTGCTGGTAGGAAAAACTGCCGTCCTCAGCAAGGCTCAGGGTGCCCCGGGTGGGCGCAGTCAGTGGCGCGGTGCTGACCAGCAAGGCTGAGCCTTCCGGGTCATTGTCGTTGCTGGTCAGGCGCAGTTCGCCGTCATCCAGCACCACCGCAGTCTGGCCCCGGGCAACCGTCAGGGAGTCAGCGACTACCTGCGGCGGATCGTTGTCCCCCACCACGTTAAAACTCACCTGACCCAGAGCCGATAAGGGATCAGGCTGGCCGCCGGATTCACCGTCATCGGTGATGGTGTAGCTGAAGCCGGCGGCGCCGTTGAACTGGGCTGTGATGGCGAATATCAGGTTGCTGCCATCCAGGGTGATAGAGCCGCCGACGGGATCTGACAGGCCGGTCAGGCTGAGATTTTGACCGGCTTCGTTGCTGGGCCCGGGGCTGTCGTTGCTAAGCAGGTCCGCGATGGCAATAGTGATGTCCGGCGTGTCTTCCGCGACATCAGCCAGCAGGTCAAAGCCGGCGGTGGGCGGGTCGTTGACGCTGATAATCTCAAAGCTGGCCCGGCCATCATCGGTCAGAAAGTCATCGCCCCCGCTGGTGGTGCCGTTATCTTCTATGCGGTAGTCAAAGCGCGCGCTGCCGGAAAATTCGCTGCCAGGCGTAAACACCACGGTTTCACCGTCGATGGTTGCCTGCCCGCCGATATCGTTATTGACCCGGATTATCGACAGGCTCTGGCTGGCCTCGTTGGCCGGCCCGGGGCTGTCGTTGGCCAGCAGGTTGGCGAAGGGAATGATGTAGACCTGGTCTTCCAAGGCATCGTTTAGGCCATCATCGCCGGCAACGGGGGCATCGTTGACCTCAGTGACGGTGAAGGTGACCGTGGCGGTGGCGGTGAGTGGATCGGCGCTGCCGTCGGTGGTGCCGTTATCTTCGGCGGTGTAGCGAAAGCTGGCGGCGCCGAAAAAGTCATCTAAGGGCGTGAAACGGACCCTTTCTGTGGCGGTTAGCAGCGTTGTGGTGCCCCCCACTTCGGTGTCGGTGGCGATGATATCCAGCACCTGGCTGGTGCCAGTGTCCCCTACGCCATCGTTGCTTAGCAGATCGGCGAAGTCGATGGTGTCCAGGGTGTCTTCGGTGAAACTGGCTACGGCGTCATCCACCGCCACCGGGGGATCGTTGACCTCGGTGATCACCACGTTGACCTGGGCCTGGGCACAAAGCTCCGGCTCGCCGTTGTCGCAAACCTCATAGCGAAACAGATCGTTGCTGGTATCGCTGTCGTCGTGGGTATAGGTGAAGCTGCCGCTGCCGGCGATGGATACGGTGCCCACCCCCGGGGCGGTGGTGGGGGTTCGGTTGATATCCAGGCTGTCGCCGTCGGGATCGCTGTCGTTGTCCAGCAGCGTGTTGTCACCGTCGTCGGTGCGATTGACGCTACCGCCTTCCGCCACGGTCAGGGCGTCGGCCATGGGGGTAGGCGCCTGATTGGTGCAAACCTCAGCCACGGCGGTGCCCCAGCGACCGCTTTCCCCACCGGTGGCGGTTCCCTCGTCGATGGCGTGTTTGTTATAGACCCAAAAACACACGCCGTTGGGGTCCAGTGCAACGGAGGAGTAGTCACCCCAGCGCACCTCGCTGCCGCCAAAAGTGAGCTCAAAGGGGTCTAGCCCTGCCCTGACCAGCTCACTGCCGCGATTGGAGCCGGCGGCATCGCCTGGGAAATGCAGTGCGTAGTGAGAGCTCAGGAAGGAGCTGTCGTTAGCGCTGGTGAAGCCCAGGGCTACAACGCCGGAGTCGTTAACCGCAATTGCGCCGAAGGCGGTTTCGGTGTCAGCGTCGATGTCCTCACCGCCTAGAAAACCCAGCTGCAGCAGGTCGTCGCTTTGCTGGGTGTTGACCTCAGTCCAGATCACGGTGTTTTCGCCGGCGTCCGCGCCGCTGCGGGCGCTGACGGCGGAGGTGAAATACAGGGAATTGTCACGCCACACCGCGTCCAGGGTGCGCCGGTCACCGGCATCTGCGTCCATCGAGCTGCCGCTCTGGGGCAGGTCGCCCAGCGGGTTAAACCGATTTTGGTCGATGTTGCCAAGGCCAACAAAGTCGAAGTTAAAGCTTGGCGAGTTAGCCAGCGGGTTTTCGATCCTCACCACCTGGGCTTCCAGATTGCTGCCGGTACCAAGGCCGCTGGCCAAAACCAGCCAGGTACCAATATTGCCCGCCGGCGGGGTGCCGAATATGTGGGCCGGCTGGTGGGTGCCGGCGACGGCGCCGCCGCTGGTAAAGGGGTTGAAGCGGTCCACATCCGCTGAATTGCCGTCGTAGAAACCGTTGCTTACCCCTTTGTCCACGATCCAGACCCGGGCGCCACCAAAAGCGCCGCCGTCAGCCTGGTCAAAGAACTGGAACATGTTGGCGGTGATATAAATCGCTTCCTCATCCACCGCCAGGCCGGGGAAGTCTACCCAATGATCTTCGCCGCCTATGGTTTCAAAACCATCAATTTCTGCCGTAGACCAGGCCCCGGTGGGGTCGTCGGTATCGCTGACCGCGAGCAAAATTCGCGAGACGTTGCTGGGGTCCCCTTCTGCCACGTCTTCGCGTTCCAGCGTCAACACCACAAATCGGTTTTCGAACTGGTCAAACAGGACCTTTGGATCAAAGGTGAAGGTTGGCGGCGACAACGGGGAAAAGAAATCCTGCAGGGACTCATTGTCGATCTCAGTGCCGGATTTATTGTAGATGGCGATGCTGGTGTTGGTGACTGCCACCAGGTGGTTAGGGCCAGCGGCCAGGGCCGGGTCTGCGGGAATGAAGGCGAAGCCGCCGCTATTGACCGCATTGTCTTCAAAATCCAAGGCGTCAAACACGTTGCTGGAGATGCCTTTGGAAGTTCCTTCCGCTGACTTACCCTGCCAGTTTTCCAGTTTTCGATAACGGGGAGACAGGCGCTTGGACTTGGTCCTTGGGGGTTCCGCCAGGGTTCGCAGGCCAGCGTCTTTTTCATTGTTAACTTCAACCATGGGCGTACCGACTCGCAGACGGGTGTCTACGGCTCGGTTACGGTGGGACTTGCGGCCACTATCCAAGGGCTTGCCCGGAGGATACTGGCGGGCCCGGCGATCGTCAGTTTCGGACTGCAG
>CAYGPO010000073.1:5446-23948 GCA_964351665.1 uncultured Gammaproteobacteria bacterium
AGGGGCACGATGGGCGTGTTTTGTCGAATCCAGGTGCTGCCGGTCAGATCAGGGTATTGGGCGCTGGAGCTGAAGCTGGCATCCCGCAGACCGCTGAAGTTGAGCTGCAGTTCGCCGGCGGGGCTGGCAATGGGATCCAGGCGCTCACAGTCGGGGCAAAAGCCGTTGAAGCTGGCAACGTTGGTGATGTTGCTGGCGGCATTGTCGCTCTGACCCAGCACCCAGCGGGGCTGGCTGTTGGCGTCGTAAAAATACAGCACGCTGACCCGCACATCCCCCTGGCTGTAAAAGCTAACGCCCCAGCCGCTGTCGTCCGGGTTGTACCAGGTGCCGGTGTAGTTGCGGCGGGTGAGATCGTTGGACGCCGCCAGCAGCTCAAAGGGTTCGCTGCCGCTGCGGCCGTTGAGGGTCCAGCTGAAGATGGCGTGGCGGGCATCGTCAAAGCTCAGCGAGGCCTCACCCACCGCCTGTCCAGCAACCCCGCCGGCGGGGTTTAAGGTGAAGCGCGACAGCTCAGCGGACCAGGGGCTTTGCTGAAATTCAGCGGAGGCCTGGTACCAGGTGGGGCTGCCGTCGTCGTTGTAGGTATACCAGGTGATGAAAAGAAAATTGCCCAGGCGCTGAAGATCAAAGCCGTGGCCGCTGCGCTGGGGGTTAAACCACAGTCCCTGGACCGGGGCCAGGGTCGTGCTGCTGGCATCGGCGGGATTGGAACCCTGGGTCAGCTCGACTGAATTGCTGATGCCATCGCCGTCTCGGTCCAGGGCCAGGCGTTGGCCCAGGCCGGCGGGCACGGCGGTGAAGGTCACAGGACTTGCCGCTGTGGCCAGGGCGCTGAGTGTATCCAGGCTGACGGCGGACCCGCTGCCGGCGACGAACTGCCCGCCGTCGCGCAGCCAGGCGTTTTCCGCTCGGTGGGCTATCAGGTCTATGGCCTGGCTTTGGCTAAGTAGCAGCAGCTGATCCAGCCTGGCGGGCCGCACTGAGCCGCTTAGGGTGACTTGCTGACCCACCGCCGCATGGGTGTCCTGACTCAAGGGCGCCGGTACCGAGTCGGGAGAGGGGTCTGGGCCAAAATCTGACCCGCTGAAGGCCATCATTAACGCCACCATATCCGCCACCTCCTGGTCCGAGCTCAGGTTGAAGGCTTCAAGGCTGACAAAGCGAGCCAGGGAATCCACGCTGCCGTCGTGAAGGAAGCCAAAACCTGCCGCGCTTTGGCCGTTCTGCAGATCCATGCCCACCTTGTCGTAGAGATTGCGTAATTGGGAGGTTTTTATCGCCCGGTTGGTGGATCCGTCTACGCTGACGATGCCCAGGTGATTTTCACCCAGGGGCCCCAGGGGCATTTGTTCGCCGCCGGCGGTGAGGAATGCCGATACCCGCAGCGGCCCGTTGCGGGACATGCCCGTGGGCAGAGTATGGCAATCTGAGCACTGAAAGGGGTTATCCGCCGCCGCGCCGGTGTAAAGCTGCAGGCCCCGCTGAGCATTGCCATCGGGCAGGGGCTGATTCGCCGGGCCAAAGGTACCGGTGCTGACCTGGCCAGGTAGGGCCAGGTTCTGGGGCAGGGTATTGTCCAGGTTGCGATGGGGGTTGGGCGGAAAGGCGATGGTGGCCAGGTAATCCTTCAGGGCCCGCATCTCGCCGGCGTTGAGCACCGCGTCAGCGCCCATCAGGCCCACGTAGGTGCCGTTGAATTCCTCCAGGCCGTCCCGATCGCCGCGCCAGTGAAACGGCTCATGGCCGATGATGTCCTGCAGGGTCTGGGTGACCATGGGGCCTTTCATGGGATGAAAGTCTGGGCATTGGCTGGCCTGGGCATCGGTGATGCAGTTTTGATTAAAGGGCTTCATGTCACCGGAGGGGTCACCCAGATCCCAGGCCAGACGATCGCCGCGAGCGTCAACGTGGCAGGAACCACAGGAAAGATGGCCGGGGCCTGAAGTTAGCTGGGTATCGTAAAGAAAGGGTCTGCCTTCACGAATTGCCCGGGGCAGGGGATTAAAAACCGCAATGGTGTCCAGCTGGGACAGGTCCTGTGTGGCGATCACCGATAAGGTCGCGTCAAAGTGGTTCCAGACGTAAATCCGGCCCAGGGTGTCGTCAATCACTACCCCGGTTGGCCCCTGGCCGGTGGCGATGGGCGGCCCGATCCGCTGGCCGTCAGCGTCGATGACAACCAGATTGTTAGAGCCCATGCCCGTGACGTAGGCCCGATCGCCAGTGGCGTTCCAAACCATACCCCGGGGGTCACCCAAAGATTTTCTGCGCTCCGCCTCGGTGGTGGACGGGGCGGCATAGGTCAGGTGCGGGTTAAGGTCGCTGATGCTTAAGGCGTTGCTGCCTGGGCTGAACCGGGCCAGGTTGATGCGCAGAAAACGTCCGTTGAGATTGGGTTCAAAGCGCAGTTCATTGGTGGCATCGCTGCCCACCACGGTCAGCTCGGCGCTGGCGGGATTGACTGCCAGGGCCATGTTGATGTTCATTAAGCCGCTGATGTAGCTGACCTGAAGAGTATTGGCATCAATCACCGCCACGTCCCTATCGGGCAGATCCCAACCCTGGACCCGGCCAGAAAGGCTGGCCCGGGAGCCGCTCACCACGTCGCTCCAGTCAGCGCCGCCGTCGTCCAGCCACTGACCGTCGCCGCTGCGTTTGACAATGGTGGCGACCTGGGGCGGACGGGGCAGAAGTGGGTTAAGGGCCGGGCTGAAGCCATCACCGGCATTGGGCGCCGGGGATACCCCACCATAGGGGGTATTGCCATTGCGGCTGACGTTGGGCGGAAAGGAAATGGTGTTCAGGTCTTCCGCGCCGCCGCCCAGCACCGTGCTGGCATTGCCCGATTCAAAAATGGCGGCGTAGACGGTGCTGCGGTCCGGGCTAACCGCCAGGCTGCGGGGGTCTTCCGCGGCCAGCGACAGCAGCTGGGGCGGCTGGGACAGGTTGTCCGGGTCAAACACCGCAATGGTATTGGCTTGGGAGCAGCTGACAAAGGCTCGCTGGGGGCTGCCGGCGAAAACCACATCAAAGGGTTCGTCGGGGGTATGGAGGGTAGCCATGAGTTGGCCGCTGACCACGTCCACCACGCTGACCGAGTCGGAGATGTGGTTGACCACCCAGGCCAGGCGATTGGTTTGAAAGCGCACCGCCACCGGATCGACGCCCACCAGCACGTGGCCGGCGGCTACCGGAGATCCCTCGCTCACGTCAAACAGCTGCAGCCGGTTGTCCGCCGTATGGGCGATGGCCAGCAGCGAACCGTCGGGGCTTAAATCCAGCGGATGTACCGGATGGTTTTCCCAGTTCACAAACGGCAGCGGATTGTTCTGAGCAAAGGCCGCGGCATGCAGCAGGGCCAGAGCAGCAAACAGAATTTTCAACAGTGGGTCACTAAAACACCAAAATGAACCCACAGTTTGTCTTCTCAGCTACGATTGAACAAGCATCCGGAGCGAGGACTTGGCAATCAAAGCCTCAGGGCTGTTTGAACTGCGCTTTCAGGTCTTGCCAACATTTCCAGTAGTCTGCCTGTCGTTCCAGCGCGTCCATGGCCTGTTGGGTGGGCCGCATCAGATACCGGGACTCGAACATGAAGGCCATGGTGTCGGCCAGATATTCTGGCTTGAGAGCCGCCTCGCTGGCCCTGGCAAAGGCGCCGGCGTCGGGGCCGTGGGGGGCCATGCAGTTGTGCAGGCTGCAGCCCCCCGGGACAAAGCCGCCGGAGGTTTTGGCATCATACGCGCCGCAGATCAGGCCCATGAATTCCGACATGATGTTGCGGTGAAACCAGGGCGGGCGAAAGGTGTTTTCCATCACCAGCCAGCGCGGGGCAAAGGCCACAAAATCAAGGTTAGCGGTGCCGGCGGTGTCAGACTGGGAGGTAAGCACGGTAAATATGGACGGATCCGGGTGGTCAAAGCTGATCGATCCCATCACGTTAAACCGCCGCAAATCATAGCGGTAAGGGGCCAGATTGCCGTGCCAGGCCACCACGTCCAGGGGCGAGTGGCTGAGCTGGCAGGCGTACAGCTGGCCATCCATTTTGCAGACCATTTCCAGCTCACCCTCACGTTGCTCAAAAGCGGCCACCGGGGTTTGGAAATCCCGCCCATTGGCCAGGCCGTCGGAGCCTATGGGGCCCCGTTCCGGCAGCTCCATCAGCGCGCCGTAGTTTTCGCAGACGTAGCCACGGCTGCTGCCTTCGGGCAGCACCACCCGAAACTTCACCCCCCGGGGGATGACGCCAATAAACTGGGGCGGTACGCTGATGCAGCCAAATTCCGTATGCAGCAGCAGGCTGCCGGCCTGGGGCACAATCAGCATCTCGCCGTCGGCGTTATAGAAATAGCGATCAGTCATTGATCGGTTGGCCCGGTAAAGGTGGATGCCGGCGCCGATCTGGGCGTGGGCATCGCCGCAGGCCGCCAGGGTAAAAAGACTGTCCACAAAGTCTGCTGGCTGATCGCTTATTTCAAAGGGCGACCAGCGCAGCGGGTCCGGTGGGGTGGCGCCTGCCGGCAGCGGGCCGCTGGCCAGGGTGGGATGTTGGATGGGACGAAAACCGCCGTGGCGGACGCTGGGTCTGATGCGGTAAAGCCAGCTGCGAAAATTGCGCGCCTTGGGCGCAGTAAAGGCCGTGGCGCTGAATTTTTCGGCGAACAATCCCATGGCGACTTTCTGCGGTGAGTTGCAGCCCAGGGGCAGGGCCCCAGCCACCGCTTCGCTGGCGTGATGGTTGCCAAAGCCGGTAAGGTACTTAAGCTGCTCAGGGGCGAGGTCGGAAGCCGTTGAGGTGGCGCTCATGGACTGTCTCAGTGTTATGGGTTTGGCAAATGATACACCCCGGGCAGGATCGATTCGAAGCCACCACAGGGAAGAGAAATTTGACCCAAAGCGAACAAAACGCTCTGCGCCAGCGCGCGTCTGCCCTGCTGGCCAGGGGTGAGGTGGACGGCGCGCGGCAGCAGCTCTTGACCCTGGCGACCCAGCTGCCCGGAGATTGGCTGGTCCGGGTTCAGCTGGCTGAAACCTATGAGTCCCAGGGGGATTTCTCCACCGCGCTGAGCTTGGTTCAGCAGGCCATGGCCATTGCCCCAACTAACCTAAAGCTGACGGCCAAGCTGGCTCTGGTGGCCCAGCATAGCGGCGATTTTGCGCTGGCCGCAGCTCACTACGCCGTGGCCATTGACAACGATGAAATAAACTTTGGACGGCTGCGACTGAATTTGGGCCACTGCTGTTTCGCCCTGGGGGATTTTGAGCAGGCGGTGGATTGTTACCGGCAGTACCTGCAAGACCACAGCGATCATCTACCGGGTAGAGCAAATCTTGCCATGGGTCTGGAAAAACTGTTCCGGTTTGATGAAGCGGCCCAGCAATGGAGGGAGCTGGCGCAACGGGAGCCCGCCAACCCTCGCTGGCCCACCCTGCTGGGGGTGCTGGAGCTGAAGCGTGAACGGTTGCGCGAAGCTCAGTCTGCCCTTGATCAGGCAGCCCGCCTGGGGGCTGACGATGAGATCTTCTTGGTGAATCTTGCCTCGTTGAAATTTGAACAACGCCAGTTCAGGCAATCCCTGGATCTGATTGACGCCCACCCGGAATTAGCGCGCCGGCCAGACCTTTCACAGCTGGCGTTTCTGAATCAGTTCCAGCTGGGCTTATATGACCAGTGCCAGGACCAGCTGGAGATCATGCTTGCCGGCGGTAACCTGGAGTCGGCCATGGTGGGCTTGTCCCTATTGCCCCAGCTGTATCTGGATAGCGGTCAGCCTGAGGCCGCGGCCCGGGCGCAGAATTTTTCCGGTCTGGTGTGGCGCCGGCGGCTGGCGCTCACGCCGGAGCTGGCGGCAACCCTGCAACAGGAGATTTTGCAGCACCCAAGTCTTGCTTTCGAGCCCATCACCACATCCACCCACAACGGCAGCCAGACCCAATCACTGCTGGTGCCGGGAAGTGCCGCGGTACAGGGGTTGCTGGAGTTGATCTGCCAACAGGTGAGGGCCTACGCGGCCCACGCCAGAGCCGCGGACACGGCGTATTCGTTATTGATTCCAGCCACCGGCAGGATAAAGATCTGGGCCGTCGCCCTTGCCAGCGGCGGTTATCAGGGTTCCCACATGCATCCCCACGGCATCATCAGCGGCGTTTACTACCTGAAGGTTCCCAGCGCTGATGATCCGGAGGCCGGCGCCCTTGAGCTGGGCTGCCCGGAGCCGAAGTTTGATTGCCGGCAGCCGCCGCAAAGGCTGGTGCAGCAGGTCAGGGACGGTGATTTGCTGATGTTTCCGTCCTGGTGTTTTCATCGCACCCTGCCGCTGCACGCCCGGCAGCCGCGGATCAGCATTGCCTTTGACGTGGTGCCCCCGGACAGTCCTGAATGGAACGACCCGGGATTGTCGGCGGTGTTCGAACTGTTGGATAAATAAGGCCAGGCCGAAGCAACTCGGCCTGGCCTCTATTCCGTTACTTGGGCCCGGCTGCCTTCAACAGGCGACGGATTTCACTGTCCGGCTGGGACTGATTGAGGGGCGTGCGCCGGCTCATGAGACGACTATCGAAATCGCCTTTCAGGGTGGCGTCTGCGCCTCGCTCCAGCAACGCCGCTACCAGTTCAGCGTTGTCACTCCATACCGCATTGATCAAAGGCGTGTCGTCATCGGGCACCTGGGCGTTGACGTCGGCACCTCGATCAATCAGCAGCATACTGGTTTCCAGCTGGCCTCGGCGGGCCGCGTTAATCAATGCATTGCCATCACCCCGAACCGACATATTGACGTCGGCGCCGGCATCCAGCAGGGTTTGGATCAGGGCGATATTGTTGCGCCTGACCGCGTCGATCAGCGCGCTGCCGTCACCCTTTACCCCGGCATCGATGGGCGCTCCAGCGTCCATCAGCATCTGGGCGATGTCGTCATGGCCATGGCGGATGGCCAGCATTAGCGGCGTGCCGTCGCCGTCGTAACGGACCTTGGGATTGGCGCCGGCGGCAAGCAGCCGCTGTACCACCTGGGTATGGCCTGCAACCACGGCGTGAAACATGGCCGACTCGTCGCCGTCCACCCAGGTGTCCGGCGGGGCCCCGGCTGCCAGCAACAGTTCTACCGCCGGCAGATTACCGCCGCGGGCCGCGGCGATGAGTGGGGTTCCGTCGCCGCGAATCCTGACCTTGGGGTCGGCGCCCCTGGCCAGCAGTTCCTGGATCAGCTCAACGCTTTGGGGATCACTGCTTTCGGCCACCGTCATCAGCACGGTTTCGTCGCCTCTGGCGTGAAAATTGACGTCTGCGCCAGCGGCTATCAGCTGCTGCAATACCTGGAAGTGTTGTTTGCGGGCCGCGGCGAGCAAGGGCGTACGCGGGTCGCGCTGGCTGTAAACCTGGTCTGGATCCGCGCCGCTGGCCAGTAGACTGGCCACCTCCTGGCTGTCACCCTGCCAGGCGGCGAACAGCAGTCCGTCGCCGGATTGTGGCTGGCGATTGTTACGCTGGTCGGTGATCTCAGCGCTGATGACAACCTTTAACAGCGGGGCGATTCCTGCCCAATGGGGTGCGGCGGCGACGGCGCCGGTTAAGCACAGGGCAGCTGTTAGCAGCGTCAGGCGGCTGGTGGCTGAGGTTGAATGACTGGTTTTTGGGTTTAGCATGTGAAAAATTCTCCGTCTCAGGTGGTTTTTCGACCGCAGACACGGGATGGCGAGCTCCGGGGCATACCCCGGCAGGAGTGAGGCGGCGACCGATATCAGGCTGGACGCATAGTCTTTAGGCGAGGTGCCCAAACTGATGGCCCAGTCGTCACAGGCAGCCTCTCGTTGTCGGTTCATCTGCTGACACACATACCAGATGGCCGGGTTAAAACTAAATAACAGTCGAGCAACAAACTGCAGCCAGACCCACCAGTGATCGCCCCGTCGGATATGGGCCAATTCGTGGGCCAGGGCGTGTTCAATCACCCTTCGATCAGGTGACGGGCGCCAGGTTGCCGGCAGCAAAATCACCGGCGACAGGGCTCCCAGGGTCTGCGGCGAACTGACCGCCGGGCTCCAGCGAACCTTGACTGGTCCTGTCAGGCCCAAAGCCCCAGCGATGCCGCTGGCCTGGGCCTCAAGGGCGGCGCTGACAAAGTATCCGCTGCCTCGCAGTCGGCGCACATAGCTAAGCGCCCGCAGCACAGATACCAGCTGCAGCGCAGCCAGGGCCAGCCAAACTGCCAGTAGCAAGTGTTTTAAGGTTTGGTTGGCTGCTTCGATGTTGTTGGGTGGCCCCTCGGGGGGCTTAGCAGCCTGCGCTGCCGCCTGGGCAGGACTAGCAGCGGCTTGTGTTGCTGCCGGGCTGGTGTCGGCCAGGGTCGACGCCGGGATGATGGTCACTGACTGCTGATTAGCCGGCACAAAGGAAAGTAGCGGCATCGCCACCAGCGTCATCAGGGCCAGTGCCCAGGCGCGATGCCTGGCTGCGGCGCTGTCGGTGGTCAGCCGCTGAACCAGGGTCAGAATCAGGGCTAAGGCTGTGCCCAGGGCGACGTGGCTGCCCATCAGGGCAAGGATTTGCTGTCCAGACATCAGTCTTGACCACCTTCGGGAGCGTCCTCGATGATTTTCTTTAGCCGATCAATTTCCAGCCCGTCCAGCTGGTCACTGTCCATCAAATTCTGCACCAGGGCGGCGGGTGAACCGGAGAAAAATCGGCTAAGCAGGTGTCCTAAGGCATGTTTCTGGGCGGTGTGTCGATCCACCAGGGGTTGGTATAGGAACGCGCGGCCCTGCTTGCGATGACTTAAATAACCTTTGTCTGTCAGTATTCCCAGCATGGTCTGCACCGTGTTGTAGGCAACAGATTCGATTTGATTGAGTTGATCGGTGACCTCTTTGACGGAGGCTTCTCCCAATGTCCAGACCACATCCATGATCCGGAGCTCGCCATCGGTAAGTGTTTGCGATCGTTGTCTTGCCATGGTTCATTTCCGGCCATAGAGTTTTTAGGCCTAATGAATTAGGACTTGGGGTTTAGATTACTCTGGGCAGGAGAGAAGGTCAACTAATTCGTTAGGAGTTAGGCCTGATTTTGCGTGCTGGGTCAGGCTGCTGCGGGGGAGTTTGTGGTCTATTTTCCAGCAATCGCCTCGGCGATATGTCGCTTATCGTTGGCCGCGTTTTTCAATTTTTCAAAGGCATCCAGCTGTACTTCCCGGTCCACTCGCAGCAGCGGCAGCCAGCGCTCGTCAGGCTCAAACTCCAGCTGATGGGAGAGGGAAAAACACATCCGGGTGGCGGAGGCCACCATCACCGTGATGGGCTCAAGGTCAGGATTAAGCTGGTGGTCTTTTTGTCGTCCGATGGCCTCGCACAGCACCGTGGGCAGGCGCCAATGCAGCGCCAGGTGCTGGCTGACTTCAACGTGCCCCATGCCACAACACTGGTTCAGCGCGTTGTTCAAAGACTCGCCATGGCCCTGCTGGCGTAGCGCGATGGCCTGGGCGGTTTCCTGTGGGTAATGTTCTACCAGCCAAAGCAGCCCCAGTCTGGCCAGCAGCGCGGCAGTTCGGGCAGTCTGTTGATCATCAGGATTAAGCCGTTCAGACAGCCACAGGCTGGCATCGGCTGCCAGCAGGGAGCTGCTCCAGAAGCGAATAGGATCGAACCCCTCAACCTGACTGGGGCGAAAAGGCTCAGCCACCGCAATGGCCACCCCAACGGCCCGAATCAGGTTCAGTCCCAGGCGCTGACAGGCACGGTCCAGAGAACTGATGGGAGTGGAGGGCGCAGACCAGGCTGAATTGGCCAGGGCCAAAATTCGAGCCGCTATGACCGGCGAGGTCTCTAAAACTTCCGGCAGCTGATCAACGCCTAAGGTTGGCTCTGACAGTGCGTTGATCAGGTAGCTGGCCGAAGGTAGCAGCGTAGGCAGGGTTGCAACCGACAGCCGCTGCTCCAGGGTGTCACTATGCACGTGAGGTTGTTGCGCCGACATTGGCTACCCTCCCAGGTTGAAAGCTATAGGTGGCGTTGATTAGCGCAACAGTGGCCTGAACCTCCCTGGCGGCAACGGGCCGGGAAAAATAGAAGCCTTGGATCTCATCACAGCCCAGTGCTGCCAGAGCGGTTACCTGATCCCTCTCTTCCACCCCCTCGGCAATGACGCGAAGTTTCAGGCCCTTGGCCATACCGATAATGGAGCCCATCATGACCGCATCCCCCGGGTTGTTGAGCATGTCCACCACAAATACCCGATCGATTTTCAGCGTATCGATGGGCATGTTTTTGAGCGATCCCAGGGATGAAAACCCCGTGCCAAAATCGTCGATGGAAATCTTTACGCCCAGTTCGCGCAGCCGATGTAGAACAGGCAGTGCCAGGTCTGCCCTTTGCACCGCCGCTTCGGTAATTTCAAGCTCCAGGTATTCAGGTGCCAGAGCGTGGGCGCTGAGGGATTTTTCTACGCTGTGGACAAAATTATTCTTCAGCAGGTGAGTGGGGGAGATATTGACTGACACCACCAACGGCGGAGAACCTTGGTCGATCCAGCTGCGGGCCTGTTTACAGGCCTGGTCCATCACTCGCTCGCCCAATTCGTTCAACAGACCCAGGCGCTCCATTTCGTCGATGAACATGCCCGGGGAAATCAGACCTTGCTGGGGGTCATTCCAGCGAATCAGCGCCTCTACACCTGTAACTGAACCGCTGCCCAGATCAATCTTGGGCTGGTAGTCCAGGAAGAACTCCTGCTGGCGCAGGGCGCGCCGGAGCCTGAATTCCATCGACATGCGTTCGGCCACCCGGTCGGTCATCTCCGGCTGGTAAAAGGCTATTTCATCATCGTCGCCAGCGATGCGGCCGGACTGCAGCGCTGAGTCAGCGGCCTTCAGCAGGTTTGATGGACTGTCGCCATCGTCTGGATATCGAGAGATGCCAATACTGACGGTAAGCTCAACCTGCTCGCCCGCAATGTCCAGGGGCTGACAGGCCAGTCGGCGGCATTCCAGCGCCAGCTGGGCCGCGTCCACCGAGGACTTGAGGGGATCGACCACGACACAAAATTCGTCACCACCGATGCGCGCGGCAAAGTCACTACCCTTGAGCACTGAGCGCAGAGAACCGGCAACCGTTGCCAGCACCGAATCACCGGCTTCAAAACCCAGGGTTTCGTTGATGTCGCGAAAGTTATCCAGTCCGATGGCGATAATCGCCAGGGCCGTATCGCCGTCGCTTTTCAGCCTATGGCTTAGACGTTCCAGCAGGTGACGCCGACTGGCAAGGCCGGTGATGGGGTCGAAGCTTGCCAGACGCTTGGCCCGGCGTTCGATTTCCCGCCGAGCGGTGACGTCAGTGACCGCTCCCAGCACCACCAGCGGATCGTCCTGATTGACCTCCACGGCCTGTTCAACGTCCACCGGCGTGCCGCCCGGAGGTAACAAGCGATAGCTCAAGGTTGTGGAGTTTGACTTTCCGATTGCGCCGCGAATGGTGGTGTCTACCCGCTCCCGGTCTTCATAGTGGACCCGCTGCAAATACTGATTCAGGGTGATTGTCTGTTGCTTTGAGGGTAAGCCACAAAGTCCTGCCAGATGCTCCTTAAGCGCCATTGCACCGGTCTCTGAATCCCATTGGAAATAGCCCATCTGGACAATCCGCTGAACGTTTCTGAAATAGCTCTGTTGTTCCCGTAGCAGAGCATCGTTGCGGGCCGAGCGCAGAATAAAACGCAGCTGCTGGCGCAGCACCGAATACTGCAGGGGTTTGTGCACAAAGGCCGTGGCACCGGCCTCGAAGGCAGCCTCCACCGCAGCCTCCTGTTCCAGGCCAGTCATCATGAGTATGGGTAGGAATGGATGGCGCTGGCGAATTTGCTGGCAGGTTAGGAAACCGTCAAGCTCCGGCATCTGTGCATCCAACAAAATCAGGCAGGGCTTGTGTTTTTTCAGGGTCTGCAATCCGATCAGTCCGCTGCCGCAGGTGATAACGGCAAAGCCTTCCCGCTCAAGCATCTCGGTCAGGGTCAGCCCAAAATTCGGATCATCATCAATGATCATGATGGTGGTGTCAGTTTCTGCCTCAATGCCGGTCACAGGCTGCGGGGCTGTGGTCTGTTGTTGCTCGGCGCTGGAGGCAGTGTCCTGGGCGGATCCGCGCCCCAGTTGCCGGTTGATTGCGTCAAGCACGCCGCCTGCCAGTTCCGATAGCTCGCGGCACAAGCCTTCGCTGGTGGGTTTATCTGCCTGTTGCTCCAGCTCTGCACAGAGCTGTGAGAATTGCTCGGCACCCACGTTCGCTGAGCTGGATTTCAGGCTGTGGGCAAGCGCTACGAGCTGGTCACTGTCGCCAGCTTCGCTGGCCGCCGCCAGCTTTTCCATTTCCGGCGGCAGGTAATCCAGGTAGCGGTTCAAAACCCGTTCAAGCACTTTCTCACCGCCAGCGTCCAGCAGATTGTTCAGCGCTTTGCTATCAAGTTCCAAGGCCTGGGCCGCGGGTATCTCAGGCACGACCTGTGAACCCGCACTGGTGGCCCAGCGCTGAACCTCTTCCAGCAGTTTTTTCTGATCGAAGGGTTTGCTTAGGTAACCGTCCATGCCGGCCTTTTGGCAATGTTCTTCAATACCCTTTTGCACATCTGCGGTGAGGGCAATAATGGGTATGGCGGGTGAGTTTTGCAGCCGCTCCCTGCTGCGGATTTGTCGGGTTGCTTGAAAGCCATCGATGCCGGGCATATGGCAATCCATCAAAATGATGTCGTAGCGATGGGCGCCCGAGGCAGCCAACGCCTCGGCGCCGTCGTTGGCAACGTCGACGGTTAGGCCCAGGGGTTCGAGCATGGACAGAGCCACCTCCTGATTGACCGGATTGTCCTCGGCCAGCAACAGGCGCAGATGGGGGAAGGTCTGCAGGGGCTGGGTTGCCGCGGACTCATCGTTGGCTGCCATCAGGTCGGGAATGTAGCGCAATAGGCCTGACAGCAGGTTGTCCTGCCTGACCGGTTTGCTTAAGTGCCGATCTATGCCAGCGGACTCGATCCGGCTGGTGGGGATATCCTGTACTGAGGAGCTTAAAACCATCAACGCCGCTGCCGGGATGTCCGGATCGTTACGAATGGTTTTGGCCAGGGTCACACCGTCGATGTCAGGCAGATGCCAGTCCAGTAGAACAGCACTATAGGGTTGCCCGCTGTGGGCGGCGTGACGAATCATGGACAAGGCCGCCGTGCCGTCAGTGGCGGTATCGGTTTGCATTTCCCAGGAGCTTACCTGGCGCTTGAGGATATCCAGATTGACTTCATGATCGTCCACCAGCAGCACCCGTCGACCGGCCAGGGCCCTTGCGTCGAATATCGCGTCGGGTTGGGCTGCCGCGGTCTCAAGGGCTATCTCAAAACCAAACGTTGCCCCTTTGCCAAGTTCGCTGTTGACCGTGAGGTCGCCGCCCATCAACTCCACCAGCTGGCGCGAAATTGCCAGACCCAGGCCGGTGCCGCCGAAGGCGCGGGAGGTTGAACCATCGGCTTGGGAGAATGAATCAAAAATCAGCTCACATTTTTCCGGTGCAATGCCGATGCCGGTATCGCTAACGGAAAAGTTCAGATTGACCTGGTCTCGCTGACCCAGCTGGGTTTTTAAGGTAAGTCGTACTTCGCCTGCCTCGGTAAACTTGACCGCATTGCCGAGCAGGTTGATCAAAACCTGTCTCAGTCGGACGCTGTCACCCACCACCCACATCAAGCCTTGGGTATCGATGTCGTTGATCAGATTGATACGCTTTCTGGCCGCCTGCTCGGACAGCATTTCCATCACGTCATCGATCAGCGTCCGCAGGTCAAATGCCTGTTCACTGAGTTCCAGGCGGCCGGCTTCGATTTTCGAAAAGTCCAGAATATTGTTGATCACGCTGAGCAAATTTTCCGCGGAACGATAGGCAGTCTCCGCCAGGTGCCGTTGGCTGGCGTTTAGTGAGGTGCCCAACAGCAGTTCGTTCATGCCCAGAACACCATTCATGGGCGTGCGAATTTCATGGCTCATGGTAGCCAGGAATTCACTCTTGGCCTGGCTGGCGGCCTGGGCAGCCTCTGCGGCTTCCAGCAGGTCTGCGGTGCGTTCCTGGACCGTACGTTCCAGGGATTCCCGGTGCTCGGACAAGGCAAGATCACGGTCTTGTATATCGACCAGCATGGCGTTGAATCCGCGAACCAGTTCGCTAACCTCGTCATTGCCGTCGTTTTGCACCCGCAGGGTAAAGTCCTGCTGGGATTTCACCTTTGCCATGCCGTGGTTAAGGGCATGAATTGGCCCGGTGATCTGACGAGCCAGGCGTACCGATACCCAGAACACAATCATCAGTAGACCGCCCAGTACGCTGGCCAGCAGCATGGCGAAGCGGCGTACCTGTCGGTACATGGGTTCCATATCCGCTTCAACCAGTAAAGAACCGATGGGCTGGCGGTCCCGCAGCACCGGTGTCTGCAACAGCAGATGATCCAGTCCCAGCTTGTAGCGGTAGCCGGTTTCCGATTCCTCCCAGTCAACATCATCAACTGCCATGGCTGAACTGCTGTCACCCAACTGGACAAAGGTTGATCCATCGGCCAGCAGCAGCCTGGCGTTTTTGACCATGGGTTCAGCCGCCAGCGCGTTGAGCACCCTGGCGCCGGTGTCAGGGTCTTCAAAGGACAGAGCCGCACTGGAGTTGGTGGCAACCACATCCGATACCACAGAGATGCGATCCAGCAAAGAGCTGCGAAAAAATGCCAGCTCCATGGCGGCGTAGATGCTCGAGCCGCCGAGCAGTGCAACCGCGCTAACCAAAAAGATCATCCAGCGAATCTTGCTGGCGATGGATAGATTGCTGAAGGACTGGCGAATAGTGCTGATCATCGCTGGCCTCGCACTACGGTGGACAGTTCCAGCAGCGGCGCGGCAATCAGCAGGCCGGCCTCGACCGCGGCTTCGCGATTGATCAGAAATCCGAACCGATTGCGTTTTTTGCGTATCTCGATCATGCCGCCGGAGACCGCGAAGGTATCGACGTCGCTGATGGTGAGTACGGATTTATCAGCGATCATGCTCAGGGCTGAGTCCATGTTGGCCAGAGAATCAACAAACAGCAGATGGCAGATGGCTGAAGTTGTCCCATCCGATGGCAGCGATACCAGCTCAATGCTGCGTCCGGCGGCGCGCCGCTTAGTGAGGGTGGTCAGAGCTCCGCCCAGGGGTGATTCACCGTAGCCGCAGACGGTAAACGGGTTTTCGACGCTGTTGTCGAAGGCAGAATCTGGCCAGGTCACATAGGCCATGATTTTGTAAATCAGCGCCGCCTTTAGGCTGTCTTCGGGGGGCGCATCAACCTCATCGGCGCTGGCATTGGTCGTGCACAGGGCGATGCCTATGACCATGAGCAGCAAGCTCAGCCATGGTCGCCGAGGATTGCGAAGGATTTGGTTCATGGGGGAGCTGGCTGGCCTGGACTACTGCCAGAGCATCCGAATTTGCAGATACGCCATCCGCCCGATGTCTGACGCCGGGGTCAGGGTTTCTCCCAGGTATTCCAGCCGACTGCCCAGCAGGTTATTGGCAGCCAGCATGATTTCCACGCTCTCGCCGTGTCGCCAGGTCAGGGAAGCGTCAAGCCCAACGTAATTGTCAGGGTCAACGGTGGGTAAACCGGTCTGGGTCGGTGATCCTGGAATCGCGTCCACGTATTGGCCGCGCAGATGGAGGAACCAGTTGTCACCCAGGGTCAGGTCACTGTCCACGGTAAGTTGATGGGGGGCAGTGCCAAACTGCAGACCGTTGAACACCAGTCCTTGTTGGTGCGGGTTGGCTGGTTCTACCTCCAGGTCCACATAGCTGTAGTTGCCGCTCAGGCGCCAGCGTTGCATCACCTGCCACGACACCGAGGCCTCGAGCCCATAGGACTTGGCGACCAAATTGTTGTTAAAGACCAGGTCCAGCCGAGGCGGCTGGGCTGGCGGAAGCTGCACTTGGCTACCCACCAGTTCGCTGTAATCATTGCGAAAAAGGGTTAAATCCAGTGAAGCGCCATTGTCAGCGACAAAGCGATAGCCAAATTCCACCGCGGCCAGGTTCTCCGATTCGATGTCTGGATCGCCGCTAAGGGCATTAAGGGGAAAGGCCAGTGCGAAACGGCCATCCTGCTCAGCTCTGGATGGGGTCCGAACGGCTCTGGCCAAGCTGCCCCACAGGGTGTGTTGGTCGCTGGGCTGCCACAGCATGCGCAGATTGGGTTGGTATTCAAAGCCGGTGAAGGCGTTTCGGTCAAACTTTGATCCAATAATTAGCCGGGTTGTGTCGGTGAGAGCAATATCGCTTTGGATAAAGGCGCCGTAGTGAGACACAGCTTTGCGGCCGGGCTCCAGGCGAAGCCGTTGGCCGTTGGAGATGTCATCCGATACCCGTCGGTAGCTAAGTCCCCACAGCAGGTCCTGCCTCTGGGACAGCGCCTTACGGTGCTGAAAATCCAAATCCACGGTGGTGTGGCGTTGATCAATGAAGGTCTCACGGCGACGAATGTAATCCACATAGGCCTGGACTGAAACACTGTCGGACTCATCCAGGGACCGGGTCCAGCGGCCCAGCACGTTGCTGCCCTCAGCCTGATAGTCACCCAGCGCCACATTGACGCCCAAAATGCCCACCTGCTGTATGCCATCAATCCGGTAGCTGTCGCCCTGGAGGGTCAGGCTGTCGCGATCGTTAGGCTGACTGTCAACTCGAAACCCAATGCGGGAATGATCCCAGCGTTCGCTGGAGTCCCGGTTAGTGAGCAAATTATCGAAGCCCTCATGCTCTGAGTACTTGGCGAAGACCCGGCCAAAGGTGTTATCGCCCAGCTGAGAACCCAGTCGAAGGCTGCCGCCAGCGGTTTGCTGATTGCCAGCACCGGCCACCAGCAGCGTGCCCTGGGTTTCAGCGGCGCTTTGGGTAATGATATTAATCACGCCGTTGACGGCGTTGGGTCCCCAGAGGGTCCCGCCTGGGCCCCTGATCACCTCAATGCGATCGATGTCGTCCAGCATCGTGTCCAGCTCATCCCAGTACACGCCGGAAAATGACGGCACGTAGACGCTGCGTCCATCCACCAGTACCAGCAGCTTATTGGTATATCGGCCAGAAAAACCGCGAATGCTGATGGCCCATTGGGCAGCGTTGATTCTGCCAACGTGAACCCCGGGCACACCTCTCAGAGCCTCTGCGATGGTGGTGATTCCTCGCTGTCGAATGGAATCGCCGGTGACCACGTAGGTGGCCGCTGCGGTATCACCCAGGGCTTCCTTTTTACGCGATACCGAGGACACTTCGATGGATAACAAGTCCTCCAGCGGCAGGTCGAAAAAGTCCTCGGAGCCACTGCGGCCTTGAGCCTGGCCGATGCTTATTCCAAGGGCAAACAGCACGGCGGCTGAAACGAAATTTCGGCGGATTTCAGCGTAGTTCACGGTCTTCTCTTATTAATTTCCCACTGGTCTTATCGGCTGCATGCTGGTCAGCTTTAGATGCCCCTGCGATACTCCTGCCTTTGTCGCCAGATCTTTCAGGAATTGCCGCCGTGACCACCGAGACGCCCCCAATCCGCCAGATACTGACCGCTGGCCTGTCGCTGCCGGTAATTGCAGCGCCCATGTTCCTGGTCTCCGGGCCGCGGCTGGTGACGGCGGTTTGCCGGGCCGGCGTGGTGGGCGCATTTCCGTTTCCCAACGCCCGGGACATCGGGACTCTTGATCAGTGGTTGGGCCAGTTGACTGATGATGTAACCCAGCACCCAGGGGCCGCCCCCTTTGCGGTCAATCTGACCACCCACAAAACCTATGACCGATTGGCCGACGAAATTGCCCTGCTGGAAAACCACAAACCCGCTGTTGTGATTACCGCGCTGGGGAGCCCGGCACCGGTGATTGAAACCGTCCAGCGCTATGGCGGAGTAGTGATAGCTGACGTGAACTCGGTTCCCCTGGCGCGCAAGGCGGCAGCTCTGGGGGTGGACGGGCTGGCCCTGGTATCCGCCGGTGCAGGGGGCCACACCGGCTCCCTGACGGGCTTCGCCTTTGTCAGCGAAGTTAGGGAGTTTTTTGACGGGCTGGTGGTGCTTGCCGGCGGCATCGCCAGCGGCGCAGGAATTGCTGCGGCCCAGGTGCTGGGGGCGGATCTGTGTTATCTGGGTACGCCGTTTATTGTGGCCGATGAGAGTCTGGCCAGTGCGGAGTATCGCAACATGGTGGTAGCGGCCACGCCCCAGGATCTGGTGCTCAGCGACAAGCTGACCGGTGCGCCGGCCTACTATCTGCGGGCCAGCCTTGAAAAGATGGGTATTGATCCGGACAACCCCGGCTCCGGCTCGGGTATGAATCTGGCCGATTCCCAGGATCAGATCAAAGCCTGGAAGAACATCTGGTCCGCCGGTCACGGTGTTGGCAGCGTCAACCGTTGTCAGCCTGCAGCGCAGATCATCCAGGCGCTGCGACAGCAATACGAGCAGGCCAGGGCCTGAGCTTTCCCGTTCT
>CAYGPO010000074.1:0-5451 GCA_964351665.1 uncultured Gammaproteobacteria bacterium
GCCGTTCGGTATTTTCTGCTCAATCCAGCCGTTTACCTGCCACGGTGTTTAGCAAACCCTCGTAATCAAGATTGCGGGTCATTTCCTTTAGATCTCCGGCCAGAGACTGGTCGATGTGCTCAAGCTCATCTATTAGAGTAGTCAGGCCATCCACATCGGCTCTGGCTGCCGCATTTGACAAAGAAGTCGCCATCTTAGCCGGCAGGGTGACTCGCTTTGGCGGCTGTCGATGCTGGGCCTGTTTCAGGGCGCTGTCGATGGTGGCGTTGAGTTCCCTGGCCAAAAAGGGTTTGATCAACAGGGTGTCGGCGCCGGCGCCCAGCAGGTGGTCAGCGCTGGCGCCGTTGAGGGTGTCAGTGATAGCGATAATGGCACTGGCGGGCAGGCGGGCCCTGACTCGACTGATGGAGCGGATCGCGTCTGGATTGCTGCTGCAGTCCACCATCACCAGATCGGCCTCCAGGCTATTTTCGCATTCGCTTAGTTCATTGAAATGGCGGATGGATCGGCCCTGATGGTTTAGCGTTTCGTTGATGGAGCGGTTATGAAAGCTGCTGTCACCAACCAACACCATGGCGGGTTGACGGGCCGGGCCAGGCCGCTGGCGCCGATCTTCCATCACCGTCACCGGCACCGACAGACAAAATTCGCTGCCCTGGCCGGGTTCACTCTCAGCGCTGATGCTGCCATCTAACTGCTTGGTGAGATCCCGACAGATAGCCAGCCCCAGGCCAGCGCCAACCTGACCGCCAACCTGTTCGAGGCGGAAGAAAGGCTCAAATATGCGAGGCATTACCTCAGCGGGTATGCCGCAGCCGGTGTCGCTAACGCTAAGAATCAGCTCTCCTTCGGGCTTAATCTCGCCACGGATGACGATTTCTCCGGCTTGAGTGTTCTTGATCGCGTTGTCCACCAGATTAACTAAAATTCTTCGGAGCTTTACCGCGTCCGTGCTCACCAGCTGGCGGTTGTCCTGCATCGACCAGCTCAAGGTCACGTTATCTAACATCTGGGTGGCATTGAACATCTCCGCCACGTCGCTGACCATTTCAAACGGCGAAAACCCGGCGGCGCCGGCATCGGCTTCGGTTTCTTCGCCTAGCTCGCTATCGATGGTTGAGAGCATCGCCTGACAGTGGGTTTCAACCTTTCTTAGACAGTCTTGCTGGCGCTCGCTCAGTGGGTCTTTGCGAATCATCTGGGCGTAGCCACGAATTGCGTTAAGGGGCGTTTTCAGGTCGTGGGCGGCTTTTGCCATGGGGCTATCGTTTTTGCGCACCGGCGGTCCCAGGGCCACCTTTGGCTGCACGGCGCAGACTATAGAAGTCGGTCGGCCGCTGGCGTCGGGCAGGGTTTTTCCGAGAATTCTTACCTCTCTAGCATTGTCGGGGTCACTGCCAATGAGGCAGGCGCATTCTAAGTCTTTGCCGGTTTGCAGGCTGCGGCGAAAGCTGTCCGCCAGGGTGTCCCGGGAAGACTCGGAAACCAGGGATAGAAAGTCTTTAAGCCTCGCTCCTATCATGGGCGATTCTATGCCGGCGATTTGACACAGCACAGGATCCAAAGTGACTTCGTTGCGCCGTGAATCCCAGGTCAAGGTGCCGAAGTCTGTGGCGTTATGGGAGAAGTCCTGATTCGCTGCCTGTTCTTGCAACATCCCCGCATAGGGGCCGGGCAGGGGCGCATTGGCCACCAGACCTTTCGCAATATCAATGGTCTGCTGCTCGTTTCCGGTTCCGAAGTCTGCCGGAATCAGTACGTTTCGGGACTGCTTCTTGCCAAGGATAATTTCAGTCAGTCTTGGCCTTAGTTCGCTCATGGTAGTTTTCCGTAGCAGTTAATGGGTTGCACTGGAAACGGTGCAGTTACGTCCAGCACTTTTGGCCGCGTACAAAGATACGTCCGCCTTTTCCACCAGGTCAGAGATTGACTGGCCTGGTTCAAGTTCCGCTATGCCCACCGAAATGGTGACCTGAACGCGTTTGTCCCTGAAGGCAAAGGGGCAGTTGCCCACCGCCTCGCGAATCTTGTCAGCCACTGGCACAGCCTTTTCCAACGGCGTTTCCACCAGCAGCATGACAAACTCTTCGCCGCCGTAGCGGCAGACAAAATCTGAGTTGCGCAGATTGCTGGCGATCATGGCTCCGACTTCAACGATGACGGTATCGCCAGCCTTGTGGCCATAACGATCGTTGACCAACTTAAAGTGGTCAATGTCGGCGACTGCCAGGGACAGCTTATTGCCATACCGCAGAGCTCGTTCGAACTCTTGCTGGGCTCGCTCTAAAAATCCAGAACGATTGGGAAGACCCGTCAGCGGGTCCAGCTGGGTCTTGACCCGAAGATGGCTGATTTCATTGTAGAGCTCGTTACATTCGGCATGTGCTTCGCCCAGTTTGTCCTGCAGTAGGCCGATGCTGGCTTCAAACTTCTTATGCCGGATCGACTCCACCTCAGCGAAGGACTCCAGGGTCCCGGCCATCTGTTTCACCTCGTTTTCCACCGCCTGTTGCAGCTGACGGAGATTGCTGGCCCCGGTAATCTTTTCCCGAATAGTCTGGGTGCCTCTGGTCAATACCTGTTGCATTTCATTGCGCTGGGCATGGGCCTGTTGTTCATCGCCAACGCTCACCTTGATGCTGCTTTCAAGATGATCAAACTGATCGGCCATATGGCGGACGAAATCTTCGAAGCGCTTTTGTTCGTTCAGACGCACCTCGCCAGCCAGCTCTGCGATCAACTCAAGCAGATCTGGCATTGAATCAAACACCAGGTCTTTGGCCAGCTGTTTGCGCAGTGCGTTGACCTGGTCATGCTGGGCTTCGTCACTTTCCAGGTGATTCACCAACACCAGTAGGGTGTTTCGCATGTGTTCCAGCGCATCGGCAGTACCCTGATCAACCGTTGAACCAAGGCCGGAGCTATTGGCGGCGCCGATGGCATCGGATTTTTTGCTCTCGCTGGTGCCCAGCTTCGCCTGCAGCGCGGTTACCAGGGTGTCCTGATAGTCCTTCAGGAATTTTTGGAAATCGCAGCGATCGTTGCGCAGGGCGTTGGCCAGGTTTTTGCGCTTGCGACGCATCTGCCATCCTGGCTTGAGCAAATCAATAACGTGCAGCAGGCGATGTCCAATGTTGGCGTTGTCCATCCGGGTTCTTTTGGCCTTTGCATCAATGGCCAAAATACCCTTGGAAACGTCTGCAACCAGGGCTTCTACCACCGGGGCGCTGCTGGTGTTGCGCATCTTTTTTCGCAGCATCCCGAGCTGGGCGTCGAGATCATCATCGATACCCGAGGCCGCGTGGCTCATTCGGATAATGCCATTGCGCAGTTGCTCAATCAGCTGTTCCTGACCGAGCTCTGCGCCTGCAGCATGTCCGCGGCCGGCGTGCCTGTTGGCAGTCGGTGCTGTGTTTACGGCCATAAGTTTCTCTCTGTCAAGTTGCTCTCTGTCATCTGGCGTTATTGAACGGTGTGGGACATATCCCGGGCTGGTGGTTCCGGAACGACGGCCTCGACTTGTTCTATATCGGCCGGTAGTTCAGATTTCTGAACCATCTCGCTAACCTCAGTCACCTGTTTGGTCGCCAGCACCAGAGAAATCTCCACCCGACGATTGGCTGCGCGGTTTTCCGCACTGGTGTTTGGCTCAATAGGGCGGGTGTCAGCAAAGGCCCGAATCTGTAAACGCTGGGGCTCGAAGGCTTCTTTTTTGGTCATGTGATGAACAAAAGCCGCCGCCCGAGCTGATGACAATTCCCAGTTGGACGGGAATTTTGCTGTCGCGATGGGCACGTTGTCGGTATGTCCTGCCACCACTACTTCTCCTTTGGTTTCTTTCAGGGTTGCGGTGATTGTGCTGAGCACTGGCAAAAAGGATTCGTTGAGCTCCGCGCTGCCGGATTGAAAAGAGCCTTTTTCTCTAACCCGAATGGCCACCCGCTCCGGGGTTGCCAGCACTTCAACCATGCCCAGTTCAATTTCCTTATTGAGCGCCTTGGCGATCATTTTGGCGGCCTCCAATATGGCTGGGTCTATAGGAGGCGGCTGTTCAGCGGGTTCGTCCTTGGGCTCTTGATTTGGATCTTTAAGTTGCTCCTGGGTCTCCTCGGCCTTGCCCTTGAAATCAGAGTCGCTGAAATCAAGGTTCTGTTTCTGCTGGTCGGTACTTTCCTGCTGCAACACGATGGTGAAGGTTTGGCTGGGTTTGCCCGGACTGAATTCCTGGGCAATGATGCTGGTACCTTTGGGAATCTCTTTCGATTTGATATCCCGCTGCACGCCAAAGGCCTCACTCATGGAGCCGGCTACCTGCTTGTACTTCTTAATCTCCATTTCGGAAAACGACAGCAGCAGTACAAAAAAGCACATCAGCAGCGCCATAAGGTCCGCAAAGGTTGCAAGCCATCCGCCTCCGTCTCCGCCTCCGTCTTCTTCTCCAGTGTCCAGATCGTCAGACATCAGAGGTTACCGCCTAGTGGGCTACTGGCTTGAGGTACATCAGCCGTCGGCGGTTGAATAGGCATCGCGCTTATCCTGGGGCAGGTAGTTGATCAGCAGTTGTTCCAATACCTTGGGATGGGTGCCGCTCTGAATACCCTGAATCGACTCCAGAATCAGCTTCTTGTTCAGAGATTCCTCGCGGCTGCGAAGCTTTAACTTTTCGCCAATGGGTATGGCAAAGGCGTTGGCCACCACAGCGCCATAAAGGGTGGTCAGCAGCGCTACGGCCATGGCTGGGCCGATGGTTTTAGGGTCCTCCATGGTGCTGAGCATCTGCACCAGACCAATTAGCGTTCCAATCATGCCCATCGCCGGCGCCACCTCGCCGGTGGCGAAAAACGTATTGGCGCCCGCGGTTTGGTGCTGGATCGTCAGGCTGATGTCGTTGGATAAACAGTGTTTGATGACGTCGGTGTCCTGGCCGTCAATACACATGTTGATGCCCTTGGCAAAAAACGGATGGGAGATTGGTTTATCTTCAATGGCCAAGATGCCGTCTTTGCGCACAATGGTGGCTAGTTCAACGGCTTCGTGAATCAGGTCATCCGGCGACTGACCCTTATGCAGGAATGCGCCAATGGCCACTTTGAAAGAACCCAGGAACTGGGCCAGGGTAATCCGAGACAGAACCACCATCAGGGTGCCGCCGATCACAATCAGCATTGATGGGGCGTTCAGGAATCCCAGCGCATTGCCGCCAATTAGCACGGCGCCAGTGATAATACCAAACGATCCCAACAGTCCTAGCAGGGTAGCAATATCCATAACGTTTTAAGTTGCCTGATCTACGCGTGCCAGATTAGCCGCTGGGTCCTAATATCGGCATCTGAGGAAAAACATTTAGGCTTAAAGGTGGGGAAACTGCAGATCGCGTGATATCCAGCTGTGGTGCCTGGAGGTTGCCTTGAAACAAGCGCATCTTGACCTGAAAACTGACCTTGGGATTGA
>CAYGPO010000074.1:5551-23319 GCA_964351665.1 uncultured Gammaproteobacteria bacterium
TGACCTTGGGATTGATAAAGCGATGGGGCAAACCACCGGCGAAATGAACGACCTGGAGCTATCCTGGAACGGATTGAGGGGGGGCTGGAGCGGGCAGGTTGTTAGCCCGCCGCCGCCGATCGACGCTGGTGATGGACCAGGGCCAACAGGTGTGCTTCGTTGGCATTGAGGCTTCCCCGCTGCACCAGAGGCTTCAGACTGCGACCCTCAGACAGACGGGATTTTGCTGCGCTCACCGCTTGCTGGCCGCTTTGCAAAGACTCAAACAGATTGAGCCGACTCTCCAGCGCCTGCTGACGCTGACGCTGCTCCAGGGATTTGCCCAGGTGGCCACTGATTAGGTCGGCCATCTCAGCCAGCTCCTGCTGGAACTGCAGATTCTGAGCTCGGCTTTGCATCAGTGCAGCCCGGTTCTCATGTTGCTGTTGCCGGCTGGCTTGCCACAGCAGCAAACTCAAACCCAGGGCCGCCAGACTTGTGACACTGATGAGAGTCATTGCGGCCTCATTCATGATGACGACACCGGGTTGTTAGGCACCATATCCGGGTCCATCCTGGCTCTCAAGCGACCCAGTATCTGACCATGGATTTGACAAACCCGGGACTCGCTGACGCCCAGAATCTGACCAATTTCCTTCAGGTTGCATTCCTGGTCGTAGTAAAGAGCCAGAACCATTTGTTCCCTGGGTGACAGGGTCTCGATGATGCCCGCCAGATAGACGCTGAAAGCCTCAGACTCTACATGACGCATGGGATCACTTTGTTGATCCCCGGACGCTCCAATACTGTCGCCGCGCTGTTCCAACAGGGCGTCCCAGCTGAACACGGAAAACGACACCGAGTCCTGCAGCAGGTTGCGGTATTCCGACGGGTTCAGGCCCATCGCTGCGGCCACTTCCGATTCGTTGGCTTCCCTGCCGGTTTCACTTTCCAGCCGGCGTATGGTTTCCGACATCTCCCGAATCTTGCGGCGGGTTGAACGGGGAGACCAGTCATAGCGACGCAGCTCATCCAACATCGCGCCTCGGATCCGAATACTGGCGTAAGTGGCGAAACTGGCCCCGTGGCTGGCATCAAAACGCTGGGCTGACTCAAGCAAACCAATGGCGCCGGCCTGAATCAGGTCATCCATGTCCACCGTGGGGGGTACCCTGGCGGCCAGATGAAGAGCTATTTTTTTGATCAGCCCGGTGTGCTGTTCGATCAATATTTGTGGATGCGCTCCATCTGGCTGCGCATAAGCGGCTAATCCGTTAATGGCTTTGCTCTCCCTGATTGGTGCCGGTCGCAGGTTCGGACCGGAGCAGGCGTTGAAAAAATGGGCTCTTGTGAGTCTCTTGTGGTTGCGGCCACCGTCTTACGGCATCGCCGAGTTTATGAAAGGCTGCCGCCGCTGGACTGCCCGGGTAGCGATCCACCACCGCCCGCTGCTGTTCCACCGCGCGCCTGACCATTGGGTCTTCCGGAATCCCGCCCACATAGCGTGGTGAAATGTTCAGAAAACGTTCACAGGCCACCGCCAGTTTGGAATACATGGTCAGTCCATCCTGACTGGATTCGTTGCGGTTGCTGAGGATGTGGAAACGGTCCATTCCTTCGTCCCTATGCAGCACTTTCATCAGCGCGTAGGCATCGGTGATGGAGGCCGGTTCGTTGCAGCCGACCACCAACAGCTCATCACAGCCGGCGGCCATAAACAGGACGCTGTCGGAGATGCCCGCTGCCATGTCGATCAGCAAATAGTCGATTTCACCGGCCATGGCGGCAAAATTTCGACTCAACGATTCGTGCTGATCCTGGCTTAGCGACATCATCTGGCGAACCCCCGAGGTGGCAGGGACAATCTGAATACCGCCGGGACCGACCACCAGAATTTCTTCCAGGGTGCGTTGCTGGGTCAGCACATGGGAAAGATCGAAGGTAGGTTGCAGGCCCAACAAAACGTCGACGTTGGCAAGGCCCAGGTCTGCATCCAAAATCATCACCCGCTGTCCGCTGTTGGCAAGATCCAGAGCCAGATTGATGCAGGTGTTGGTTTTGCCAACGCCGCCTTTGCCACTGGCGATGCCAATCACGGTGACGGGTTTTGCGTCCATGAACTGTTCCAATTGTCTGCTGTTCACCAGTTTTGGGGTGGCTCGGCGGTTAAGCACTAGCCTGCTCCCGTGCCTGCTGGGCAATCAGTTTGCGGGTGGCCGCGGAGAGCGCCCCGGCGGCCAGTTGGGCCGCTCTTGCTGGCCGCAGGTCCTCAGGAATTCGGGCGCCCGTGGACAGGTAAGACACGGGCAGCTGTCGCTCTATCAGGGTGCTTACCAGGGGGCCAATATGATCAAGCTGTTCACTATGGGTCAGCACAACGGCGCTGGGTGACAACAAGCTGAAGCGGGTCAGAGCCTGGTCGAAAATTGCCGGCGCCAGTTCCGCCGATAGCACCAGGTGTGGGGTCAGTTCGCTGATACGGGTGTAGGCTTTGAGCTGCTCGACGGAACGTTCGCCGTGGATACTCATCCCGGGCGTATCAACCAGCACCAGGCCGCGATCGGCAAAGCTGGCAAGGTGTTCGCGCAGCTGGGCGCTGGATCTTGCAATGGCCAGGGGCACCTGCAGCAGTTCGGCAATGCGATGCAGCTGGGCACAGGATCCAATTTTGGTGACGTCTGTGGTAATCAGGGCAACTTTGTCGGGGCCGTGGTTGAGCAGGTACCGGGTTGCCAGTTTGGCCGCCAAGGCTGTCTTACCCATGCCCTGGGGTCCGGCCAGCAAAATGGCACCGCCCTGATTCAGGATGTCGTTGTTGCTAACTCGGATTTTACGGGCCAGTCGGACCAGCACTTCGTGCCAGGTGTTACGCAGACTCCCTTCCTGCAGATCTTTCAGCAGAAACTGACTAACACCTCGGGAGATTCCACAGGCGCTTAAGTATCTGGCGCAAGCGCTGGCAATAGGCTCTCGCTCAGACAGGTCCCGACCGGCAAGCTGCGCCAGGCTTTCGTCCAGCAGGCCGTGCATGCTGCGCATTTCCCGGCGTAAAGATTCCATTTCTGAAAGTGCCGCATTGGAGCTTTCTGCGCTGGCATGGATCACGCTGTTGGCCGCTGCCTGAGCGTGGGGGACGGTTTTGGGCATGACGCTGGTGACGATCTCGGTGCCGTCACCGGCGGCGTTGCACGACACGATCACCGCATCGGGTCCCTGTTCGCGTTTGATCTGGCGCATCACGGTGCGTGCGTCAGGGCCGAAATATCGTTTCAGTTTCATGAGCCTGCCTCCAATGCGGCCTGGGCGGAACCAATATTGGTCACGATGCGAATCCGTTTGTCATCGGGTATCTCCTGAAATGACAGCACGTGCAGGGAGGGCATGACGGGTCTTAACAGTCGCGACATCCAGCGTCGTAGCGCCGGCGACACCACCAGCACCGCGGGTTGGCCCTTTCGTTCCTGGTTTTCAGCGGCGGATCGAATCATGGTTTGTAGTTTCTCTGTTAGTTCCGGTTCGGGAGCCGACGTGCCTGCGACTCCACTTGCAATAGACTCAAGCAATATTCGTTCCAGGTTTCCTTCCAGAGTAATCAGATCAAGTTCAGGTTCCAGTCCATTGATTTTTTGAATAATTGCTCGCCCCAATGCCGCACGCACGGCCTCGGTCAATGCGCCGGGATCTTGACTACTGGGCGCATTTTCCGTCAAAGCTTCGGCGATGGTCCGCATATCCTTTATCGCCACACGTTCGGCCAACAGGTTTTTCAGCACCTTGACCAGGGCGTACATGGGCAGCGCTGTGGGCACCAGATCCTGGGCCAGCTTGGGAGCGTGGTCGGACAAGCGCTCGATCAACATCTGGGCCTCTTCAAAACCCATCAGGTCTGGCGCATGGTCAAAAATGATCCGGCTCAAATGGGTGGCAATTACCGTCGGGGCATCAACCACGGTGTAGCCCAGGGCCTGAACCTCCTGCACTCTTGAGCCATCAATCCAGTAGCCATCAAGGTTGAAGGCCGGGTCCCGGGCGGCGATGCCTTCGATGGGCAAGGTGGCGTCACCCGGGTTAATCGCGAAGTGGCGATCTGGAATAATTTCAGCCTGGGCAACCGGTACCCCCAAAACCCTGACCCGATAAGCGGTGGGCGGCAGTTCCAGGTTGTCCCGGATATGCACCGGCTGGATTAGAAAGCCCAGCTCTTTGGAGAGCTTTTTGCGGATACCCTTGATCCGTGACAGCAGCGGCCCGCCTTTGCCGCTGTCCAGCAGCGGGATCAATTTGTAGCCAACTTCTATCCCCAGCACGTCTGGGCGCTCTATGTCGTCCCAGCCCAGCTCCGACGGCGGCGGCGGTGGCGGGATTTTCTCCGCCGCCTGGGCCGCTGCTTTGGCCTGCTGTCCCCGGCGGGTTTGATAGGCCACACCGGCCACCCCCATGGCCAGCAGCAGAAACACCAGAGTCGGCATCCCTGGCACCAGGCCCAGCACCAACAAAATGACCGCCACGATGTACATGGATTGGCTGCTGCCCAGCACCTGGCTGGAAAACTGCTCACCCATGGAGGTGGGATGAGATACCCGGGTTACCAAAATTGCCGTTGCGGTGGATAGCAGCAGGGAGGGCAACTGAGCCGCCAGGCCGTCACCAATGGTGAGCAGGCCATAACGCTGCAGGGCGGTGCCCAGGTCCAGGCCATGGCTGGTGGCGCCGATGACGATGCCGCCCACTAGATTAATCAAAAGAATAAACACGCCGGCGATGGCGTCGCCCCGGACAAATTTGCTGGCACCGTCCATGGAACCGTAAAAATCCGCCTCCTGGGCAATTTCCTGGCGCCGAACCCGGGCCTGCTCCTGGTCTAATATTCCGGCGTTCAGATCGGCGTCAATGGCCATCTGTTTGCCGGGCATGGCATCCAGGGTGAAACGGGCGCTGACCTCAGACACTCTGCCCGCACCTTTGGTAACCACCACAAAATTGATCAGCACCAAAATCACAAACACCACAAAGCCAACGGTGTAGTTGCCCCCGGCGACAAAATTCCCAAAGGCCTGGATTACCTGGCCGGCTGCGCCTTCGCCGCCGTGACCGTGCATCAGCACAATCCGGGTCGAGGCAATGTTCAGACTCAGTCGCAGCAGGGTGGCGATCAGCAGCAGGCTGGGAAACACCCCAAAATCCAGCGGCCGGGCGGAGTACACGGTGATCATCAGCACCAGCAGACCCAGTGCAATATTGAAGGTGAACAGCAGATCCAGGACCAGGGTAGGCACCGGCACCACCATCAATACCATGATGGTGATCAGTGCGATGGGGATGGCAATGCCCTGTGCCACAAAGGATTTTATTTGCTCGCGCGGACTCACTGGGCGTCTCTACGCAGTTGTTCAGGGATGTCTTTGTCGACGATTTTGGGAGGCCGCAGGCCGGGGCTTTCAGCCATCTGCATGACGTAGATGATGACTTTGGCCACCACTCGGAACAGCTCAGCAGGCACCAGCTGTCCTTCTTTTACCGAGAAAAACAGCGCCCGGGCCAGGGGCGGTGCTGACACCAGCGGAAGCTTTTGCTGGGCTGCCAGCAGCCGGATCTGCTCGGCAATGACCCCGGCACCCCGGGCCACCACCAGGGGCGCCGGCAGATTATCGTCATACTTGAGCACCACCGCGTAGTGGGTAGGGTTGGTGATCACAACGGTGGCCTCCTGCATCGCTTCAGTCAGGCGTTGGCTGGCGGCCTGCATCTGCAGCTGGCGGATCTTCTGTTTCACCTCCGGCTTGCCTTCGGTGTCTTTGTGCTCGTCACGCAGCTCCTGATGGCTCATGCGCAGCTTCTTAACGTGCTGAAACAGCTGGAAGGGCACGTCAATGGCGGCAATCACCAGCAGTGAGGTGCACACCAGCAAAAAGAACCTGAGCATCATGGCGCCGGTGTCATCCAGGGCCGAATGCACATCCTGGCGTCCCAGCATCATGATGTCCGGGGCCATGGCGCGGAAGGCGAAGATGCCCACAGTGGCCACCAGAGTGAACTTCAACACTGCTTTGCTCAGCTCCACCAGGGCTCGAACGCTGACCATGCGCTTAAGACCTTTGGCCGGATTGATATTGGAAATTTTGGGCGCGGCATTGGCCAGGCGAAAGATCACCCCGCCGGTGAGCAGAGGGCCAGCTATGGCCAGCATCACCATGCCGGTGAGTATCGGGATCACCGCCGTGACGGCGGAACGACTGGCTTCCGCCAGCGCCTCGCTGAACTGGGTTGGGCCGGTAATCAGCGACTGACTGACGGCGCTGCCGGAGGCCCAAATAAACAGGTTTTTTGCGTAGGTGGTGACCTGCTCAATGGTGTCTGCGCCAAACACCCAAATCACCACGCCACCGCCCAGGGTGATAAGTAGGGTGCTGAGTTCTTTGGAGCGGGCAACCTGGCCCTTTTTGCGCGCATCTTCCAGCCGTTTGGGAGTTGGCGGTAGGTGTTTTTCCTGGGAACTGTCGTTTTGTTCGCTCACCCGCTGACTCCGCTGAACAGTTCGGTGGTCGCTTCAAAGGCTTTTTCAAATAACACGGTAGTGGTGTCCAGCAGGCTGCCGATGTTGATCATCAGCGCCGCCATGCCGATGAGCATCATCAGGGGAAAGCCCACCGCGAACACATTGAGCTGAGGCGCAGCCCGGGTGATCACGCCGAAGGCAAGGTTGGTTAGCAGCATGGCGGCAATCACCGGCAGCGCCAGGCGCAGGGCGTTGGCATACATGGTCATTGCCCATTCCAATAGGGGGGTGCCGCCACCGCTAACGCTGCCGCCGCTGCCCGGGGGCAGCAGGGTGAAGCTGGAATGAATCATGTCAAGGGCGATCAAATGGCCGTTGATGGCAACAAATAACATGGTTCCCAGCAGCACAAACTGCTGACTGATGGTGGGTACGGAGGAACCATTTTGTGGATCAACAATCGTGGCGAAACCCAAACCCATGCCCACCGCGACACACTCACCGGCGATGGTCAAAGCGGCGAAAACCATTTGGATACAAAGACCCATAGCCAAACCCAATGCCATTTCCCATAGGGCAATGGGGATTAGGCTAAAACCAAAGCTGGGGGCCTGATAGGTGGCGGGTAGGGCGCTGATGGTTAAGGCGGAGACCGTCACCGCAATCATCAGTCGAATTCGCGAGGGCACGCCGGTGGAACGAAAAATGGGGGTGGCCATCAACAGCGCGCTGACCCGGGTTAGGGCGAGCAGATAAGATACCGCCAGGTCCTCAAGATTTAGCCCGGCAAGATCGATGGGTAGCACTACCGGCATGGCTTCAGCCCAGCAGGCTGGGGATGCTGATCACCAGCTGGCGCATGTATTCCACCAGCACGGTCAACATCCAGTGGCCCATCACCGCCGTTGTGATCAGCACGGCGAATAGTTTGGGAATGAAGCTGAGGGTCATTTCCTGGATTTGGGTGGCTGCCTGCAGCACGCCTATGGCCAGACCCACACACAGGGCCACCAGCAATATGGGTGAGGCCACCAGCATGGTGGTGACCAGCGCATTGCGACCAATATCCACCAGGGTCTCAGGGGTCACGGCGGGCCGCCCAGGAAAAAGCTGGATGCCAAAGTACCCAGGATCAGGGTCCAGCCATCAACCATGACGAACAGCATCAGCTTGAAGGGCAGGGAGATCACCAGCGGCGACAGCATGACCATACCCATGGACATCAATACGCTGGCCACCACCAGATCGATGACCAAAAACGGCAGCAGCAGCAAAAAGCCAATTTGAAACGCCGTCTTCAGCTCGCTGGTGATATAGGCTGGTATCAGCACACTCATGGGTATGGGGCTGTCGGCGCTAATGGGCATCGGCCCGCGCATACGGGAAAACAGTTCAACATCGGCCTCTCGGACCTGATCGCGCATGAACAGTCGCACCGGTTCGCCGCCGACGCTAATGGCTTCGCGAAAACTTATCTCCTGCTCAAGGTAAGGCGATAGGGCCAGGGAGTTGATCTCGCTAAACACCGGCGCCATAACAAAAATAGTAATAAACAGGGCCAGTCCAATCAGGATCTGGTTGTTGGGAGTCTGGGCCAGGCCTATGCCCTGGCGCAGAATCGCCAGAATAATGATGATGCGGGTGAAGGGCGTGAGCATGATCAGCGCTGATGGCAATACCGTCAATGCGGTCATCATCAGCAGCAGCTGCAGGGTGACGGAATATTCGGTGGTGCCGTCAGCGGTAGGGGAGGCTACGATGGCTGGCAGCCCCGGGTCGCTTTGGCCCAGAGCGCTGCCGGTAACCAGCAGGGCTAAGGTGATCAGCCATTTCATGCCGTCACCTCAGGGATGATTTCCTGGGGCGCTGAGGGGTCGGTTTCCCTCTTCGCCAGGGTTTGGATCTGACTGGAGGTTACCCCCAGCAGGATTTCCTGGGAGCCAAACTGAACCACCACCAGCTTCTCCCGCTGTCCAATATTCAGCGAACTACGCACGCTTAGTGTGGACGGTGTTCCTGCAGCCAGATTCGGCAGGCGCATGCGTTTGGCCAGCCAGGCCAGTGCACCCATCAGCAACAGCACGGCGACCAGGGCGCTCAGCAGTTGGGGGATCATATCGCCAAGATTCACCTCAGTTTATGCTCCGGATCCGATCCCGGGGGCTGATAACGTCGGTTAGGCGTACCCCCACTCGATCGTTCACCATCACCACCTCACCGTGGGCAATGGGCGTGCCGTTGACCAGCACGTCCATGGGCATGCCGGCGGGCTGGTCCAGTTCCAGCACCGAGCCCTGGCTCATCTGCAGTAGGTCTCGGATCGCAATTCGAGCGCTGCCAACCTGCACCGACAGGGTTACGCTGACGTCCAATATCAGCTCCAGATTGTCCAGTGATACCGCATCCCTGGTGGCGCCTATGTCCGGTAGCTCCGGCTTTGGTGGCGGCACTGCAGCGGTGCCGTCCTGAGCCCCGGAGTCCGGGGTCTGCTCATTACTCATGATGGTTGGCCTTTGTGTTCAAGACGGGGTTGGATTGCCCCAGAGCCGTTCACAGGCCCAAGGATGTGAACGGCATTCATTGCTCCGGAAACCCCCAGCAGCCCGCGCAGCAGGGGTTGGCCGTTGGCGCACAAAACCACGTTCTGGTTGATTTCCACGGGAATAAAATCCCCCGGCGCGATGCGCAACAGATCACCTATGCCCAGGGATACTTCGGCGGCCTTGGCCGACAGGGTGATTTTTGCGTCGGTGGTTGCCTCGGCAATTTTCTGGTGCCAGTTGCCGTCTGTGTCTTCGCTTTTATTGTTGGCGGGTTTGCCGAGCAGGGCACTGAATACCTCTGGCGTTGCTGCCAGACAAAGCTCGCCGCCGCCATCGCCCACCGCAAAGTTGAGTCTGACCACCGCCATCAGGGTCTCTTCCGGCGGGCCTGACAGGGCGATGGGGTTGGTTTGAAAGTCAAATTTGGCGTCGCCGGCACGGCCCAGTATCGACATCACCGCCTCAAGACTTTTGCGCGCCACCCGACTTTCAGTCATGGACAGGGTTTCTCGCTCCGACGGCTTACCCGACCCTCCAAACAGTGCGCTAACCAGACTCTGGGATCCTGGCCTGCACAGGCTTGCCATCAGCCCTTCCGCCGGTGAACGAAACTCGCTGCACAGCATGGCGGTGGGGGATTCGATGGTTTGTCGGAACTCGGAGTAGTTCATCAGCTCCGGCGCTGGGCCATCGGCCAAGGTGAAAATCTTTGGCAAGGGTGACTCCAGAGAGCCGGGCAGGCGTTCTTGCAGCCTGTCCAGCAGCGGGTCCAGCTCTGGCAGTGCGGTGGCTTTGACCGGCGGCGGATTGAAGATGTCGTAGCTCACCACTTCATCGGTGAGCCCGTCGCGGATCTTCTTCTTGGCCACGGAGTCAGCTTTGTCCAGCAAGGCATCAATTTCTTCCTGGCTGAGGATTTCTTCTTCGCTCATTTCACTGAAACACGAAGGTGGTGAAAAATACTTCTTCCACGCCGGGTTCGCCGGTGTGCTTTTCCAGAATTTCCTGAGTCAACTTAAGCACCGCCATGCGCAGTGCTTCGCGGCCGTCCAGGGTTTGCAGTTCAGCAAACTGAGTCTGGCCAAGCTGGCGGTAAATGCCGTCGACGATGGCGGGCATGTGGTTACGAATCTCCAGCACCGTATCTTCTGAACGGGTTAGAAACTGGGCCACAAGCTGAAGATAGCGTTCTTTGGATCCGGAGCGGAAGTTCACCACCACCGGCTTATCCATGGATTCGTAAATGGGCGGCGGTAACTCTTCTTCCATTTCTTCCGCCATCTCGGTGCTTTCTTCCGCTGGCATTAGATTGAAGGGGCCCACTTTCAACACCAGCATGGCCACCAGGCCAACGGTGATTAGCAGGTTGGCAGCAACCAGCATGGTGAGAAGTTTGCCTGGCCCGGCAGCGGGAGCGCCGGCTTCGCCGTCCAGTTCAATGGCTTTTTCTGGCATGTGTCAGTCCTTGAGGAGTGCAGTGTGCTTAAGGACAAAGCAAATTCGGTGCCAAAACTTAAGGTATTGAAGTTAAAGAATAAAAATACTTTGGCGTCGGAATTATGACGTGAGGAGTCAATAGTTCGTCAGGCGTATAAGTCCAAGGACCGGCCTTCTGAGAGCGCTTTGGAGCCGGGCCTGGTCAGAACATCATGGATGGTGTCTGTGACCGTCTGATGGGAACTTGCCAAGGGGGTTGAGGGGCGGGACTGGTGCTCACCCTGGGACTGCTGGCCTTGTTGAAACTGTCCCATGTCCAGAGCCAGCTGACTAAGCCCCATACCTTCGTCCACAAACAGCTGACGCAACCTTGGTAGGGTGGTGGAAAGTTCTCGATACAGATCCGGATTACTGGCCTCGATGCTAACGTCAGCCTGATCGGCATGCAGGGCGATGCGGATATTCACCGCTCCCAGTTCCCGCGGGTGCAGCTGCAGTTGAGCTTCACGCTGATCAGCCCGAATCATAATCCGAACCTGATCTGCAACCTGGCCGGTGACCTGGTTGGGTAGGGTCTGATTCAGCGGGCTGCGGTCAACCGCAGAAGGTGCCTGCGCCTGCTGAGCCAGGTCGTTGGGGGCAGCGTTGCTTGCGCTTGGGTTTACGGTCATCGTGGTAGTGGAGTTTTGGCCCTGAGCCAGGGCCAATTCTGCCCCTGCGCTGCCGCTATGAATTGACCCGGTCAACCCTTGGTTTATTGGCGGGCCAGCCAAGGGGTCAAATAAACCACCGACGGCAGCGCCAGATGCTGGCGCCAGGGGAAGTAGCGAATGCTGGTCAGATAGCTTAGCCGTATCCCCGGCGGAGGCGAAAGATAAACCTCCGGGCTGTTTTTGATCTTTGCTGCTGGTCAGCTGCTGGGCCAAGGCCGCCAACGGGTTGGCCGCTGGCGAGGCTTGTGCAGTGTCAGGGCCGGGTGATAAGGCCAGAGCCAGTTGGCCAGCGGTTTGAATTAATTGGCGACCGGCCAGCTCAACGCTGCTGCCTGGGGACAGGGCTGATAATGGGGACTCCGCTGCCGTTGTCAGAGCTCTCGCCACCGTGGGCGTCTGAGCCTCGCGCAACTGGCCAGGCTGCGCCGCTGCCAGCCCTTGTTTCACGCCCTGGGCCAGTAGTGGGAGAGTAGTTACGGGCCCGGCCGGCGGCGCACTTGGGCTTGCCGTTGTCAGCCCGCCGTTCAGGGCAGCTGCTGTTGGTGTGAGCAGGCCTTCGGCGCCGGGTCTGCTGGGCAAGGCCTCAACTAGCCATTGATCGCCGCCGGCCGCCGGAAAGGCCGGCAAATTCTCCGATGCGCCGAATTGTCCGTGCAACTGCGGCCCCGTGATGGGGTTCTGCGCAGCGGTCAGCGTCAGGGCTGTGGGCCAGAGGCTTTGGCCATGGTCTATTGGGTTAGCGCCTTCTGCTCCAGAATTCTGGTTCGACGCATCCGCCATCGCCCGGCGAAAAGCATTTTCCTGGGAAATCAGGTCGGTGCTGCCCGTCAGGGCGACTGAGCCTGGGTTGCCGGGGCTCGATAAGCCCAGCAGCTCAGCTGCGCCTGGGGGCAGTTGGGTCGCCAGTTCGCTCAACGCTGCCCGCTCCGGTGAATTCGTTGGGCCATCTCGTCGGTCTCGACTGCGGCAATGCGTTCCTGGCGAGCGGCGTCGTCCTCATGAACCCTTTTTAGCAGGGCCTCGGTGGCCAGGGAGCGGGTGCGCTTGGCGGTCCACAGCCGGTGCTCCTGATCAACCTGTTCACCCTGGCGTCGCAGCGCGATCTGCTGCTGTTCAATAGCCTTGCTCAGCTGCCCGGAAAATTCTCGTTCGCGCACCATGGCAGAGGAATCCTGGCGCTGGTTGGCGCTGGAGCTGCGGCGGCTGTAATGGTCAAGATAGTTCACCAGATCTGCGTGAATTTGCTGACCCCGGGTCAGGGACTGACGAGCCGACATCAGCTGGCGGGCCGCCAACACCTCATCCAGGCGTTTGAGGGCGACAATTCTTGAAATGCGCTCGGAGCGACTCACTGGACAGGCTCCGGAAACAGCTGCTGCAGCTGCGCCATAGACTCCCGCAGATCAACACTCTTGGTTAGATCCTGCCGGAGAAAACCCAACATTTGCTCTCGCCGGGCGATGGCCTCGTCCAGCAGCGGGTCGCTGCCTGCGGTGTAGGCACCAACGGTAATCAGGTCGCGATTTTGTTCGTAGGTGGCATACAGGCGCAAAAAGCGGCTGGCCAGGCGGCGATGATGATCACTGACCACCGCGGTCATCACACGACTGATGGAACGCTCCACGTCCAGTGCTGGATAGACGCCGGACTCTGCCAGCGAGCGGCTGAGCACTATGTGGCCGTCGAGAAATGACCGGGCGCTGTCTGCCACCGGATCGTTGTGATCATCGCCTTCCACCAACACGGTATACACCGCGGTCAGTGAGCCATCTCCCGGGCCGTTGCCGGCCCGTTCCACCAACTCGGAAAGTCGCGCGAAGACCGATGCGGTATAGCCTTTGGTGGCCGGTGGTTCGCCCACCGCCAAGGCGATTTCCCGATGGGCCTGGGCGTAGCGCGTCAGGGAGTCCATCAGCAGCAGCACCTGCTTGCCCTGGTCGCGGAAATGGCGAGCGATGGTGGTGGCCCGTTCGGCGGCGTGGATCCGGTGCACCGGGCTGGTATCCGCTGGACTGGCAACCACCACGGCTCTGGCCAGTGCCTCCGGGCCAAGAATATTGTGGATAAATTCCTGCACCTCACGCCCGCGTTCGCCAATCAGTCCGACCACCACAACGTCGGCGGCGGTGAAGCGAGTGATCATGCCCAGCAGCACGCTCTTACCGACGCCGCTGCCAGCAAACAGACCTATGCGCTGGCCCTGACCGATGGTGGTGAAGGTGTTGATGGATCGAACGCCCACATCCAAGGGCCGATTCACCGGCGATCGCTGCAGAGGATTGGGCGACGTATCTCCAGGCAACACCCAATCCGGGCTGCGAATTTCACCGGCACTGTCCAGGGGTCTTCCCAGGCCATCAATCACCCGTCCCAACAAGGCCTCACCCACCGCCGTGCGTGCTTCAGTCAGCAGCGGTATGACCTTGGCGCCCGGGGTGATGCCGTGGCTGTCAGCCAGCGGGATGAGGAAGGTGCGGTCGTCCTCAAAACCCACCACTTCGGCTTCGATGTGCTGTTCAGAATTGACAATCCGACAGCGCACCCCCACCGGAACATGAATGCCCTCAGCTTCCAGCGTCATGCCCACGGAACGGCGTAGACGGCCGCTGACCGTCAGCGGGTTGACCTCGGCCAGCCTGCTACCTCGGCTACCCAGGTGATCCAACCATTGTTCCAGTGAACGGGTCTGCAGCATCTCAGGCGGCGCCGAGGGCCGCTTCCAGTAATCGTTCCAGCTGCACGTTGAGCCGGCCGTCGATCACGCTGGCCCCGGCTTTAAGTACGCAGTCGCCGCGCTTGAGTGAGCTGTCTTCAACTATGGTCAGCTGAGCTTGTTCAATTTTCAGCTGCTGGGTGATCAGATGGGCATCATCGGGATGCAGGCTCAGTTCAGCGTTTTGCTCAGGCTTAGGCAGGTTTTTTACCGCCTGGGCAATCACCTCAGTTAGCGCTTCGGGGGCGCTGGTGAGCTCTCTCCGGGCAAGCAAAGCGCCGGCGGTCAATGCCAGGCGGGTCAACTCGTCCAACAACTGGTTGTTGATGTCGTCAAAGGGTTGGGTTAATCCTTCCAGCAAATGGCGCACGGCGACGGCGTCTCGTTTGCGTTGATCCTCAATTTGCTGCTGAGCCTTTTTAAGGCCCATGGCATAGCCTTCTTTTTCCGCTTCATCAAATAGACCCTTGAGGTCATCCCGGGAAGGCCAGGGTGTGCGGCCCAAAGGGATTGATTGAAAGCTCGACCCTGCTGCCAGCTGGGTCAGCGCCACCGGCGCAGAATTGGCTGCATCATACTGGCCCACCGACATGATTTGTCCAACCTTGAGTTCCTTAAACATATTCTTCCGCTCCTTTGCCGCCGAGGTTGATCGTTCCTTCTTCAGACAGCCGCATGGCCACCGTCAGTATTTCTTTCTGGGCCGTCTCTACATCACTGACCTTCATGGGGCCAGAGACTTCCAGGTCGTCCCGTAACATTTCTGCCGCGCGTTTTGACATGTTGCCGAAAAACCGTTCGCGTAAATCCGGCTGCACACCCTTGAGGGCAGGGATCATCAAATCCTGGGGGATCTCCCGCAGCAATTTTTGGAATCCCCGATCGTCCAGCGTCATAAGGTTTTCGAATACAAACAGCAGATTCTCTACCTGATCGGCCAACTCGGGATCGTCTTCCCGTAGCGATCCCATCAGCATTTCTTCCATTTCGGAATCTACGTTATTAATAATGTCGGCCGCGTGGTTGATTCCCTTCAATTCAATGGCCGCGCCCATGCCGCTGGTGGCCACGCCTTTTTCGTCCAGCAGCTCTCTCAGGTGATTCATCGCCGCCGGCGGAATTTCCCGGATTCGTGCAACCCGTCCAACCGCTTCTTTGGCCACCTCAGGGGAGAACTCCCCGATGACCTCACTGCAATCCTCCGGGTCGATCAGGGCCAGCACCGTTGCGATGACCTGGGGATTTTCATGTTTGATCATGTCTGCCAGGTCTTTTGGATCGATCCAGCGCAGCGCTTCAATGCGGGCTGACCTGCCGTTGTTGCCAATGCGGTCCAGCACCACGTTGGCCTGTTCTTCGCCCAGGGTGTCGGTGAGCATTTTGCGAGTGAAATCCGGCGCTTTGATTCGGAATGCGGTTTCCTCTGCCACCTGTTCCTGAAACCCACTATTGACGTCCTGCACGTCCTGCCAGGACACCTTGTCCAGCTCGCCAATGGCTTGACTGACCAGCTGAACCTCTTTGCTGTCGATATGGGTGAGGATTTTTGACGCGGCTTCCTCGCCGATGGACATCAGCAGCACGGCGGCTCGGGTGGGTCCCTTTAACTCCTCGCTCATGCTGGATCGGCCAACCATTCAGACACCACCTGGGCGGCCCGGGCCGGGTCTTCAGCCACCAGGCTGCGGGACTGACTGACCATCTGGTTCATTTGGTTTGAATCAAGATGCGCCAGGGCATTGTCATCTTCCAGGGCCGGCGCCGGTTCCGGTTGCGGCAGGGCCGGGGCTGCAGATAGGGTTTTGAAGGTAGGCCTGAACACCATCAGCAGCAGCAAGACCACGGCCAGGGGGGCGATAACCTGCCGACCCATTTGCCAGAGCCAGGGTTGTTCCCAGATGGGCATTTCCGCGGCGGCTTCCATCTCCGGCGGCTGGTAAAAGGCCACGTTGGCCACCTCCACCGTATCGCCTCGATCGACATCAAAGCCCACGGCTTTTTCCACCAGGGCCCGGATGCGGGCCATTTCCTCTTCACTTCGGGGTGTGAACGTCACCGCACCTTCTTCATCAATGGATCGCATGTGGTCCACCACCACCGCTACCGACAGTCGCTGCAGGCCACCGGCGGCGTATTGGGTATGGCTGACCTGACGGTCAACCTCATAGTTGCGGGTGGCGGCGCGACTGTTTTCAGTGGGGCCGACGGCAGCCTCAGCCACCCCGTTGGGGCCTATCTCAGCGGCCGGTGGCGGCTGATTGCTGAGGGCGCCGGGAATCCCCTGGGCTTGAGGTTCGCTTGAGGCGGATTCGTTGGTCATCTCGCTGCGCAGGGCGATGGATTCCGGGTCGAAGGTTTCCTGGGTTTGTTCGCTGCGGGTAAAGTCGATGTCCGCCACGACCTGGGCGTGGACCCCGTTGGAACCAATGACAGGAATGACGATGTCGAGGATTCGGTCCACATAGCGTTGTTCCATTTTCTGGGCGTAGTCCAGTCGTTCACTGTCACTGGCAAAGGCTTGTTCATCGGTGTCTTTGGTTAACAGTCGGCCGTTGTGATCCACCACGGTAACCCGTGACGGGTCCATATCCGCCACGCTGGCGGCCACCAGATGCACAATGCCCCGCACGTCCCGTTCGGCCAGGGTCTTGCCATTATGTAGATGCACAATGACCGAGGCTGAGGATTGGCGACGGTCGCGCAGAAAGGCGCTGGGCCTTGCTAAGGCCATGTGAATGCGGGTTGATTGCACCATGGACAAGGAGGTGATGGATCGAGCCAATTCGCCTTCCAAAGCGCGCTGGTGTCGCGAGTCTTCGCTGCGCTGGGTCATGGTGAAACCCACATCCTGATCCAGCAGTTCGTAACCTGCAGCATCGGCTCCGGAGCGAGGAATGCCTTCCCCAGCCAGGCGCAGTCGAGCGCTGTACAGGTCGGCTTGAGCCACCAATACCGAACCGGTGCCTGGATCCAGTCGATGCTTAATGCCGTTGCGATTTAGTGCATCTATCACCTCAGCGGTTTGAGACTCGGGCAGCTTTCCGTAAAGCAGGGTGTATTCCGGCTGCTGACTCCAGATTACGCCGGCCCCGGCCAGCGCCAGGGAGCCGGCTAGCAACACAATCAGTCCAATCTGGCGCAGCCCGGGGAGCTGATCAAAGCCACGCCAGGCTGCCGCCAGATTTCCGCTACCTTGAGTAGCCGCTGCCAGGGAATCGGTTTGTGCCATGGTCTCAGGTCACTCCTTGCGTGAGCATGGATAAAGTCGGGTTGTCTATTTGCGGCATGTTCATTTGATTGGCCAATGTCCTATACCGGCATGTTCATGATTTCCTGGTACGCCGCCACCAGCCGATTACGTACCTGTTTGACGCCCTCAAAAGACACGCTGGCCTTTTCCAAAGCCACCATCACCTGGGGCAGGGTGGTTTCCGGGTCGCCGCGTTCAAAGGCGTCAGCCCTGGCGCCTGCGGCGGCCTGGGTTTGCGAAACGCCTTCCAGTGCGCTGCTGACCAGCTGTGCAAAATCGCTTTTGTTGACCTCGGTTTGTGGCTTAACCGCCGCGGGGTTTTGAATCCCACCGTTTTGCGCGACCTGGCGCATCTGCGCCAACACGCTGGTGATGGCCTGATTTTCTACCGGCTTGATCACAGCAGCTTAGTTGTTGATTGACTTTCCACCTGTAGGTAACAGCAAGGACCGTGCCTATTTTGGCGGGGCGGAAAATTTTGGCGCTAAGCGTTGCGGGCTATGGCCTTTGGGGATTGGTGGAAGGGTAAAATTGCGAAGGGCGTCAGAATGTCGTCGCCGGCAGGTCAAAATTTTGTCTGTCTCCTAGGAGTCTGCGCCGTAGAAACTTCCGGGCTGCAAATCCGCGCTCATCCATA
>CAYGPO010000075.1:0-11273 GCA_964351665.1 uncultured Gammaproteobacteria bacterium
CAACGGCTTTGAGTCCAGAGATATTGGGTGCCATATCTGACAAAACAAGATCAACGGCCTGCCCCTGAAGGGCATTTTCAAGGGTTTTCAGTGGCTCATCTTCGGTGAAATCACCTTCAATGAGCACCGCGCCGGCCATGGGCTCAATGGTCAGCAGGTCCAGGCCCACGGCTAATCCCCGCCCCTTCAGCCATTGCACCACCAGCTGCAACCAGCCGCCGGGAGCGGCGCCAAGGTCAACCACGGTCATTCCTGGCTGGACCAAGCGATAACGGGTTTGGATCTCATCAAGCTTGTAGGCAGCCCGAGACCTCAGCCCCTCGCGTTTGGCCCGTTGAACAAATTCATCATCAAAATGTTCGGCCAGCCATTTCTTGCTGCTTTTGGATCTCGCCAACGGGGTAGGACTCAGGCAGACTTGGATCCAACATTATCCCAGATCAGATGAGAACATTGTGAACGATCTTTCCAAGAGCCAAAGCCGCTTTTTACGCAGCCTGGCGCACAATCTTAAGCCCGTTGTAACCGTTGGTAACAACGGCCTGACTGACGCTGTTTTAGCAGAACTGGAACTGGCCTTAAACACCCATGAACTGGTTAAACTCAAGCTGCGTGGTGACCGGGACCAACGTAGCGCCTGGATTGAACGAGCCATTAGGGCTACCGGCGCCACGGTGGTTCAGACCATAGGCCAGGTTTGTTGTCTTTATCGGCGCCATCCGGACAACCCTCAGCTTGCTCTGCCTGCCTGATGGACCTGACTCTGCACCAAGCGCCATCAAACGCCGTGCGAGGCATGAACGCCGGCGGCGTGATTATCGGCGACCAGCAATACAGCCAAAGCCTGATTGTTTCCGCCGACCGGCTACAGGAGCAATGGCCGGTGACCAGCGCTTCCCAGCTCAATCGCGATCACGCGCAGCAGCTGCTCACCTGGCAGCCAGCCCTGGTCATTGTTGGCACTGGCTCGACCCTGACCTTTCCGCCCGCTGACTTTGCCGCCACCCTGATGGCCAGGCATGTGGGCCTGGAATCCATGGATAACGCCGCCGCCTGCCGGACCTATAACGTATTGCTGGATGAAGGCCGGGCGGTAGTGTTGGCACTGATTGCTGAGTAACGTCGGCGCGCCAGCTTTATTTTTCTGGCCGATCGTTAGTCCATCAGCGGCGTTTCGGCCACCCCGCAGGCACGCGAAATTTCCCGCAGCCGGCGCAGCGCCTGGAGCTGTATTTGTCGCACCCGCTCTCGAGTGACTCCCATCTCAAGACCCACCGCGGACAGGGTTTGTGCGCTGTAGCCGTGCATACCAAAACGTCGCTCCAGCACCTCACGCTCACGATCTGGCAACTGACCTAGCCACTGATCAACCTGGCCACCCAAGGCAGCCCCGGCCAACAGATCACAGGGATCAGGGTTGTTGTCGTCAGCCATCGCGTCGAGCATTTGACCCTCGCCGTCTTTGCCGGAAGGCCCGTCAATTGAGGTCGAGCGCTCGTTCAGACAGGCCAGCCGGTCTACCTGATCGATACTGAGGTTTAGCTTTTGGGCGATCTCCTCCCGGCCTGGCTCTCGATCCAGCTGCTGGGCCAGCTCCCGGCGAGCACGCAGAAAAGCCGCCACGTCACGCACCACGTGGATGGGCAACCGCACCGTGCGCGCCTGGTTCATGATCGCCCGCTCCACCGCCTGGCGTATCCACCAGGTGGCGTAGGTGGAAAAACGAAAACCTCGATCGGGATCAAATTTCTCCACCGCGCGGATCAGCCCCAGGTTACCCTCTTCGATCAGGTCCAGCAGAGGAAGCCCTCGATTAACGTAGCGACGGGAGATGTTCACCACTAAACGTAGATTGGATTCAATCATCCGCTGTCGGCCGCTTTCGTCGCCGGCGCGCCAGGCTCGGGAGAAGGCTTTCTCCTCATCAGCGGTTAACAGGGGAGCCGCGCCGATGGCGGCTAAATAAACGGTGGTGGCGTCAGCACTGGCAGAGCCAGCACCCGGCGGCATCGAGCCGCCCACCACGCAGCGCTCCTGCGCATGAAGTGTTTGCATAGTCCTTTACCTCGCCTGGTGTCAGGCATTAACCCATCCTTGGAACGTCACAATACCCCCGCCTACCTCAACAAATTGTTAACCAGATGTGTAAGCGCCTTCATCTTGACCGGACCGACAAATTCAAGCTATTGTTTTGGAAGATATTTCCTAGGGTCCACCGGCTTCCCGTTTTGCCGTATCTGGAAGTGTAACCGAGGCTTTTGGCTGCCATTTTTCCCGACTTCGGCTATTTTCTGCCCGCCGGTGACCCGCTGCCCTTCACTGACAAAGCGCTTTCTGTTGTGGGCGTAGGCGCTCAAATATCGGTCGCTGTGCTTGATGATGACCAGCTCTCCATAACCGGCCAGGCCGCTGCCGCTGTAGACCACCTCCCCCGCCGCCGCCGCGTTTACCGCCGCGCCCACGGCTGCGCCGATATCCAGGCCCTGGCGGTTTGTTGAGCTATTGGAAAACTCCGCCAATACCTTGCCGTTGACGGGCCAGGCCCAGGCCAGGCCGGCGCTGCCCGCGGCAGGAGCCACTGGCTTGGCCTTTGGCACCGGCGCCGGGCTGGCTGGGGTTGGCCCAACCGAGGGCTTTACCGGTAGCCGCGCGGTGGATATTTTCTGATCGCCTGAACCCGCCTGGACCGGTGCAGGCTGGGCTGACACCGGCGCAGTTTTAGCCTGAGGGATCACCCGCACCGCCCCCACCGCTGGCTCAGACGTTGCCAGCGGGCTGGTGGTGGCCACCGCCGCCCGGGCTGGATAAAGCCTCAGCGGCTGATCGGGATGAATCACGAAGGGCGCTGACACGCGATTCCATCGGGCTAAATCTCGGTAGTCCAAGCCGTAACGCCAGGCAATGGCATACAGCGTATCGCCGCGCTTAACCGTGTAGTGGGAAGGTCGCTGTATTCGTGTGGAGCCCGGCGCAATCGGTTCGTATCGAGGTGACGGGCGCCGCTGCTCCGGGCCAGCGGCACGCTGGCTGCAGCCTGTAAGGCCCAGCATCAGCAGGCTGAACACCAGCGCCAGGGATTTCAACGGCGCAGCCATAACACCGCCACTATCACCGCCACCACCATCAGCCAGCCTAAAATCTCCACGTACTGGCGAACCTTATCCGCAGCCTGCTCACCCCCCAGTCGCATCAGCCCTGCAACCAGAAAAAACCGACCTCCCCGGCCAATCAGGGAGCCTAATACAAAGGTCGGTAGTGCCATGCCCACGGTGCCGCTGGAAATGGTAAACACTTTGTAGGGAATGGGGGAAAAGCCGGCCAGCAGCACCACCCAGAAGCCATAGGTCCGAAAGCCTTCCTGGGCTTTTTCGAAGGTCTCAAAGTGGCCAAAGCGATGCAACAAGGGCTCGATCCAGTCATAGGCAAAGTGGCCTATGAGGTAACCCAGCAGGCCGCCCAGCACCGACATCAGGGTGCATAGCGTCGCCAGCTTCCACCAGCGCTGGGGTTTGCCCAGCACCATGGGCATCAGCATGACGTCCGGCGGGATCGGAAAGAAGGTCGATTCGGCAAAACTTAAGGCCGCCAGGTAGCGCGGCGCCAGCCGATGCCTGGACCAGCCGATTGCCCTGTCATACAGCGGCGCAAACAGAGCCATGCTCAGTCCAGCCCCGCCAGCATGGGCACAAATACCACGGCACCCAGGTCCTGGCGATCAAAGCCAGAGGCCCGACGATCAAATCGCAGCAGCCGCTGCTGGCCACCGGCGGGACCCACCGGCGCTACCAGCACGCCTCCCGGGGCTACCTGGTCAAACAGCGCCTTGGGAATTTCTGCCGCGGCAGCGGTCACCAGCACCGCGTCAAAGGGCCCGTTTTGAACCCAGCCGGCGTAACCATCGGCCTGCTTGGCTCGCACGTTGCGAATCTTCAAAGCCCGGAATCGGCGCCTGGCTAAGCGTGACAGCTCGTCAATCCGCTCCACCGTAAATACCTGCTCCACCACCATCGCCAGCACCGCAGCCTGATAGCCAGAGCCGGTGCCTATCTCAAGTACCCTGCGAGGAGCCGTCGACACGATGGCCTGGGTCATGGTGGCGACCACCAGCGGCTGGGAGATGGTTTGGCCGCGACCAATGGGTAGCGCCGTATCTTCATAGGCGCGGCTGGCCATGGCTTCATCCACAAACTGATGGCGGGGTACGCTGGCCACCGCCTGCAGCACCCGCGGGTCGGTAATCCCACCCTGACGCAGACGCTCAACCAGCCGCTGGCGGGTTCGCGCCGAGGTCATGCCGATTCCGGCCAGGGATTGGGGGCTAAGGGTATTCAAGTCAGGTCGAGCTGGCTGACACCGTCGGCGATCCGCTGGCCGGTAGCTCCTGATCCAGGGCGCTAATCCAGCTGCCGACGGTTTCCAGCGCGGCGTAGCGGGTCAAATCCACATGGATGGGAGTGACCGAAACACAGCCCCGGGCTATGGCATCAAAGTCGGTGCCGGCACCGGCATCAAGGGCTGCACCGGCCGCGCCTATCCAGTACACCGGCCTGCCCCGGGGGTCGAGCTGCTTGACAAAGGGCTCGGCTCGATGCCGGTGACCCAAGCGGGTGACCTCAAAGCCGCTTAACGCCTCCCAGGCCAGATCCGGCACGTTGACGTTGAGAATGGTGTCGGCGGGCAACGGGTCGCTGATCAGTCGCTGAACCAGTTTGACCGCCGCCCTTGCGGCGGTTTCAAAGTGTTTTGCCGGGCCTTTGCAGACCAGGGAAACCGCCACTGCCGGCAGTCCCAGGTATCGCCCCTCCATGGCCGCAGCCACGGTGCCGGAGTAGATCACGTCATCACCCAGGTTGGCGCCGTGGTTTATACCCGACACCACCATATCCGGGTCCGGGTCGAGCAGACCGGTCAGCGCCAGGTGGACACAGTCGGTGGGCGTTCCGGCCACCCGATAGCGATTACCGGCGTGGTGCAGGATTCTGATCGGCTGGGAAAGGGTGAGTGAATTGGACGCGCCGCTGCGATCCCGATCCGGCGCCACCACGGTCACCTCGGCGATTTCGCTCATGTGTCCCTCGAGGGTTTCAATGCCGGGAGCATCCAGGCCATCGTCATTACTGATCAGAATATGCATCCCTGCGCTTCCTAAAACCTAAGGCAGTAATATACTGGAAATGCTGGCCTGACGCCCGAGTTGGGCCCTAATCGGATCTGAATTGAGCTGGAAAATGTTGCTGTGAGTCCTCGCCCATCACCCCCGCCTGCCGCCGACTCGCCTGCCGACGGCGAAGATAAAGACCTTGACCTTTTCCGCCAGGAAATGGGCGATGTTCGGCGGCTGAAGGCCACCCGCGAGCACCGCCCGAAATCGCCGCCACCCGCGCCGTCTAATCGGCACAGTCGGGCTGACGAGCAGCGGGTTCTCGACGAACTGAAAACCGGCCAGATTGACTGGGCGGAGGTGGAATCCGGCGAGGAACTGAACTTTATCCGAGATGGTCTGGCACCTCGCCTGTTAAAGAAGCTGCGCCGGGGCCAGTTCAGCGTTGCGGCTGAACTGGACCTGCATCAAATGAACGTTGAGGCGGCTAGAACCAGTATTTTGGACTTTATTGCTTATTGTCAGCAGCGCAACATCACCTGCGCAAAAATCATTCATGGCAAGGGCCTGAGATCCAAGTCTCGAGGCCCGGTGCTGAAAGGCCTGACCAACAGCCTGCTGCGGCGACGCAAAGCGGTGCAGGCCTTTACCTCGGCAAGACATAACGACGGCGGCACCGGCGCGGTTTACGTGCTGCTGAAAAAGGACTGAAAAGGACTGACCAATTCACGGATCAGGCCGGTGGCGAATTCACCCCGGGAAAGCTCAAATTTCAGCAGCAGATCAGCGCCGTCAGCGTCAAAGGTAAAGGCCCCCGGGCGCAGCGACAGGCGACGCCTGGCGGGCCGCGCGTTGGCGCCATCAAGCCCCTGGGTAAGCTCAGGGTATAGGGCCAGCACCTCAGCTTCCAAGGCCGGTCCGCCGGATTCCCCGGACCGGCCATACAGTGGGCCGGTGGGCGCCACATCACCCTCAATCACCCGCTGGCGCAGGGCTTCGGTTAGTGGTTCGGGGCCAAAAATTGAGCGGCTGCCGCTAAGCATCCAGATGTCACCGTCGGCGCCGTCGTGCCAGCTGCCGTCCAGCACTCGCCTGGCCAGCACCTGGTTAAACAAAAAAGCCCGCGCAGACGAATGCAGCAGGCCTTCCAGGTGACGACTGCGGCGCCGGCGTCGGCTCTCCCCATACATATTCAGCACCTGTCGGAGATTGTCCCCGCCACGGCCAAAACGCTGCTCACCAAAATAATTGGGCACACCAAATTCAGCGATCTGCTGACAGCGCTGGAGCACAGACTCCCGGTCACCCTGAAGGTCCCTGAGACGGATCTGAAAGCCATTGCCTCGATGGGTCCCTATACGAAGTTTTCGCAGATGCCGTCGGGACTGAATGATGGTTACCTGCTGGCTTAACAGAGTCGGCAGTTCCGGGTCCGGCTTACCGGGCAGATGGAGGCTGAACCACTGGCTGGCCACCGACTGTCGATCTTTTAATCCGGAATGGCTGACGGCTCCAGGGGGTAACCCGGCCTTGTCGGCCAGCAGTTTGGCAACATCCTGGGTGTTGGTCTCCTTTTTCAAGACCTGCAGCCAGAGAAACTCACCGGTACCCTCAAGATTCACGTCCATCAGCTCATCGACTTGAAAATCTTCCGGCGAGTGTTTGAACAGGGCCTGGCAAAGGGGCATAGCACTGGCCCGGGGCCATTGAGGAAGTGCGTAGCGCGACTGCAGTGATTGGACGCCGGCGATGGGCGCCTCAGGACCTGTCATACAGGGCCATTACCGAGATGATCAATCCGACGGCTGCACTAAAGTGACCCGCGCTCGACCTCAACAATCTGATAGAACGATTCGTTGGGACCCAGCAGACCCAACTCACTGCGAGCAAGCTCTTCCACAGCCTGGGAACCGCTTTTTAGGTCGTCCACCTGGGCCCGCAGTTCTCGATTGCGAACGTCAAGCTGCTGATTATCTGCCTGCTGAGCTGCCACGGCCCGTTGCAGACGCCAGCTGTCACGCAGACCACCCTGGGCAAACCAGAGTTGGTATTGCAACAATACAAACAGCGCAATAAATATTAGATTGATCAGGCGCATACGGCACTTACGTCAGGTGACTTGCGCATTGTCCACGGAGTCTGCAGCGGCGTCAATCGACGCCCGCTGTGAGAATACGCCATCAAGCCCGCCAGGCTACTTGCCAAGCCAGCGGGCAAACGCCTGGCTGCCGGCGTAACGCGCCTGACTACCCAGGGCCTGTTCAATGCGCAGCAGCTGATTGTATTTGGCCACTCGATCAGAGCGGCACAGGGAACCGGTTTTGATCTGGTTAGCGGTGGTGGCAACCGCCAGATCCGCGATGGTGGTGTCCTCGGTTTCACCCGAGCGATGGGAGACCACCGAGGTGTAATTGGCCTGGGTTGCCATGCCGATGGCGTCCAGGGTTTCGGTCAAGGTGCCGATTTGGTTGAACTTGATCAAAATGGAGTTAGCAACGCCGGTATCAATGCCGCGCTTAAGAATTTGTGTGTTGGTGACAAATAGATCGTCCCCAACCAGCTGGGTCTGACTACCCACCTTGTCGGTCAGGTATTTCCAGCCCGCCCAGTCATCTTCTGCCATGCCATCTTCGATGCTGATGATGGGATAGCGGCTGACCCAATCGGCCAGGTAGTCGGCGAAGGCATCCGGAGCAAAGCTGCGGCCTTCTGACTCAAGCACGTATTTGCCGTCTTTGAAAAACTCTGAGCTGGCCACATCAAGACCCAGAAAAACCTCTTTTCCAATGCTGTAGCCGGTCTGCTCAATGGCTTCAAGCAGGGTCTCCACCGCTGCCTCGTTGGAGCTCAGGTTAGGCGCAAACCCCCCTTCATCGCCCACCGCCGTGTTCAACCCCTGGGCTTTCAAAACCGCCTTGAGGCTGTGGAAAATCTCGGTGCCGCAGCGCAGCGCTTCTGAAAAGCTGCCAACGCCAATGGGCAAGACCATAAATTCCTGCATGTCCACGCTGTTATCGGCGTGGGCGCCGCCGTTGAGAATGTTCATCATGGGCACCGGCAGCTCCGCCTCATGGCCAGACACCAACAGGCTTTCCCACAGCGCCAGCCCGGCATTCAGAGCCCGGGCGTGGGCCAGGGCCAGAGAAACGCCCAGGGTGGCGTTGGCCCCCAGCACCGCCTTATTGTCGGTGCCGTCCAGCTCAATCATCAGCTCATCAATGGCCCGTTGGTCATCACCGGATTTACCGACAAGCTTTTTTGCTATGGTCTCGTTGACGTTGTTCACCGCCTTCAGCACACCCTTCCCCATGTAGCGGTGGGGGTCACCGTCGCGCAGCTCCAGGGCTTCACGGGCGCCGGTAGATGCGCCCGAGGGCACAGCGGCGCGACCCACGTGGCCGCTGGACAGACGTACTTCGGCTTCCAGGGTGGGATTTCCTCGAGAATCCAAAATCTCCCGGGCATGGATCTGCTCTATCGTGCTCATCTAACTAACCTCCGTGTTGATTCGGTTTTCCATGTACGGTTGAGACTTAGCCACCAGATCAAACTGCTTCAGCTGTCCCAGCAGCGCCGCCATCATCGACAGCGGCCAGGCGTTGGGGCCATCTGACAAGGCTTTTTCAGGTTCCGGGTGGGTTTCCATAAAAACTCCCGCCACACCCACCGCCACCGCAGCTCTGGCCAGCACCGGCACATGCTCTCGCTGACCACCCGACGATGCGCCCTGACCTCCGGGCAGCTGCACGCTGTGGGTTGCATCAAACACCACTGGACAGCCGGTCTGGCGCAAAGTGGGCAGCGAACGCATGTCAGAGACCAGATTGTTATAGCCAAAGCTCGCCCCACGCTCGCAGACCATGATCTGCTCATTGCCGCTAGAGCGCGCCTTATCCACCACGTTCTGCATATCCCAGGGCGCCAGAAACTGGCCCTTTTTAATGTTGACCGGGCGGCCCTGGCTGCAGACATTAACGATGAAATTGGTTTGGCGGCACAAAAATGCCGGGGTCTGCAGCACATCCACCACCGCCGCTACTTCGTTTAGCGGCGTATCTTCGTGCACATCGGTCAACACCGGCACCTGCAGCTGATCTTTAACCTTTTGCAAAATCTTCAGTCCCGCCTCGGTGCCCAGACCGCGGAAACTGGACAGGGACGAGCGGTTCGCCTTATCAAAGGACGATTTGTAAATGAAGGGAATATCCAGCCCGCTGCAAATTTCCTTCAGCTCACCGGCGGTATCCAGCGCCAGCTGCTCAGACTCAATCACGCAGGGGCCGGCAATCAAAAAGAGTGGCTGGCTGTTGCCGGCCTCAAAATGGCAAAGTTTCACGAGTTCACCACCGCCTCACGGGCCTGGGTTTTATGCTGCAGCGCAGCCTTGATAAAGCCCATGAACAGCCGATGTCCGTCCCTGGGTGAGGAGGTAAACTCTGGATGAAACTGCACCGCCACAAACCAGGGGTGATCGGGCAATTCCACAATTTCCACTAAAGACCGGTCAGCAGAAAACCCCACCAGCTTCATACCCCGGTCGCACAATAGGTCCCGGTAAAAGTTGTTAAACTCATAGCGGTGTCGGTGCCGCTCAGAAATAAGCTCAGTGCCGTAGACTTCATGGATCAAAGAACCGGGGGTCAAATGGCAGTCCTGGGCCCCCAGTCGCATGGTTCCCCCCATGTCGCTGTTTTCATCCCGGACTTCCACTTCCCCATTGGGCCCGCGCCATTCGGTAATCAGTCCGATCACCGGATGGGGACTTTCCGGATCCATCTCGGTGCTGTTGGCACCCACCAGACCGCAAACTTCCCGGGCAAAATCCACCACCGCCACCTGCAGGCCCAGACAGATACCCAAATAGGGCACCTGGTTTTCCCGGGCGTAGCGAGCCGCCGCCACCTTGCCCTCAAAACCACGCTCACCAAATCCGCCCGGCACTAAGATCGCGTCAGCCCCTTCAAGACAGCTGGGACCTTCCACTAACACCCGGGCTGAGTCCACCCGACGCACGTTGACCTTGATGCCCTGAAGCAGGCCGCCGTGATCCAGCGCCTCCGTCAACGATTTATAGGCGTCGGAATGCTCCATGTATTTACCCACCATCGCCACGGTGACCTCGGAGCGGGGCCGCTTATTGGCATCAGCCACAGCCTGCCACTTGGACAGGTCCGGCGGTCCAGCGACCAGACCCAGCCGCTCAACGACAATTTCGTCCAATTCCTGGTTTCTAAACCACAGCGGCAGTTCATAGATGTAGGGCACATCCACGGCAGAGATGACGGCGCGCTCCTGCACATTGGTAAATAACGCAATCTTGCGGCGATCTTCCTCGGACAGGGATTGTTCGCTGCGGCACAGTAGGATGTCCGGCTGGATGCCGATGGAGCGCAGCTCTTTCACCGAGTGCTGGGTGGGCTTGGTTTTGATCTCACCAGCGGCCTTGATGTAGGGCACCAGGGTCAGGTGCATAAACAAGGTCCGCTGGGGCCCCAACTCTACCCCCAGTTGTCGAATCGCCTCCAGGAACGGCAGCGATTCGATGTCGCCCACGGTGCCGCCAATCTCAATCATGGCCACGTCAAAGCCGTCCGCGGCGCGCCGGATACAGGCTTTAATTTCGTCAGTAATATGCGGAATCACCTGCACCGTGCCACCCAGGTATTCCCCACGTCGCTCTTTACGAATGACGTTTTCGTAGATCTGGCCGGTGGTGTAGTTGTTGTCCCGACTCATGCGGGTGCTGACGAAGCGCTCGTAGTGCCCCAGATCCAGATCCGTTTCAGCGCCGTCCTCGGTCACGTAAACCTCGCCGTGCTGGTAAGGACTCATGGTTCCGGGATCCACATTGATATAGGGATCAAGCTTCATCAAAGTCACCTTCAGCCCACGCGCTTCCAAAATAGCCGCCAGCGATGCCGAGGTAATGCCTTTACCCAGCGACGAAACCACGCCGCCGGTCACGAAAATCAGCGCAGCCATGGTGCACTCCAGACAGTGTCTACCGTGCGCGCCGGGCGTCGCGGGAAACGGGGGTGAATAAGATGAGATCCGTTGGACATGACGGGAAAATATTGTAGCCCAATCCGATCTTCGCCCCAACGACTGTTTTGTTTTTTCGCGCTAAAGCGCCGATTGTCTGGCAGCTGGGGACCCTGTTGGCGTGCCCAGC